>NZ_DASVOB010000632.1:0-3058 GCF_036383575.1 Mucilaginibacter sp. | reverse complement strand
AATTAAACCTTTATCACCAGCATAATCCCTGGCACTGCTATACAGAAAATGCTCCGGCCTGTCAACCCAGCCGGCAGCGATAGGGTTATTATGCAAATAGTCAAGTTTTTGATCAATCATCTTGTTACCAAACAATTCAATAGGATGGCTGCCAGTCTGCCAAAACTTGTAATGTTCGTTACCTGGGTTTTTCCGGACTTCGCGTTCAAAGAACCAAAGTAGCCAGTCGCGCCTGCTCTCCTGCAAGTTTTCCTCAATTGCTTTGATAATGGTTTTAGAAGTGTGCCTTTTGATATCCCTTAAAATATCCTGCATTGGTTTATCCGTTGTTCCGATAATTAAATGTACGTGGTTGCTCATGATCACCCAGGCATATAACTTGAGGCCTTTGTTTTTGATACAATACTTTAGGCTCTCAACCAAAATATCTTTGTATTCAATTCTGGTGAATACATCTATCCATTGTACAACAGTGAAAGTTACAAAATAGGGAAACTCCTGGTTATGGAATTTATAATTGCGGCTCATGATTTAGGTTATTGGTTATTTAAGCTGGAAGCTTAAATTGTGCTATACCACGGGTTACGCTGCGCTAAACCCGCGGCAGTCTTATATTTTATATTATAAAAAAAGCCCCCCTTCCGGGAAGCTCTTCTCATATATAGATTAAATCACTTTCAAAAATTAGTGTACCCCTGGTTACACTTCTTCCATGCTTTCGCCGGTTACAGTTTCTTTGATCTTATTTTCCAGTTCTTCCTGTAGTTCAGGGTTATCAAGGATCAGTTGCTTAACAGCATCACGACCCTGACCTAAACGGGTTTCACCATAGCTGAACCATGAGCCTGCTTTTTTAATAATGTTGTACTCAACACCCAGGTCAATGATCTCACCTGCCTTTGAAATACCTTCGCCAAACATAATGTCAAACTCGGCTATACGGAACGGAGGGGCAACTTTGTTTTTAACGATTTTAACCTTTACACGGTTACCTGAAACCTCGTCGGTATCTTTAATTTGCGAGATCCGGCGTACATCCAAACGTACCGAAGCATAGAATTTCAATGCGTTACCGCCTGTTGTAGTTTCGGGGTTACCAAACATAACGCCGATCTTATCGCGCAACTGGTTAATGAAAATACAGCAGCATCCGGTTTTGCTGATAGTACCGGTTAGCTTACGCAATGCCTGCGACATCAAACGTGCATGTAAGCCCATTTTTGAATCGCCCATTTCGCCTTCGATCTCTGCTTTTGGTACTAATGCAGCAACGGAGTCAATAACTAAAATATCAATAGCCCCTGAGCGGATCAGGTTATCAGCAATTTCCAGAGCCTGCTCGCCGTTGTCCGGTTGAGAGATCAGCAAATTTTCAACATCTACACCTAATTTCTTGGCATAAAAACGGTCGAAAGCATGCTCAGCATCAATAAAGGCAGCGATACCACCGTTCTTTTGCGATTCGGCAATGGCATGGATAGCCAAAGTTGTTTTACCTGATGATTCAGGCCCGTAGATCTCAATGATCCTGCCTTTAGGCAACCCATTAACACCCAAAGCAATATCAAGGCCCAATGAGCCGGTTGATATAACCTCCGTTTGTTCAATTACGGACTCGCCCAATTTCATGATGGTACCTTTACCGTATGATTTTTCCAGCTTATCTAATGTAAGCTGTAATGCCTTCAATTTATCAGCGCTATTTTTATCTATGTTAGCCATCGTATTATTTTCTTCAACAAATATAATTACATTTTTTACAATTACTAATTTTTTTAGTAATTTTTATTCGCCCGTCATTGCAAGGTACGAAGCAATGACGCTCTTAGATTTAATAAGGAAAGTTAACCAGCATTAGCTTAGCAATCAAATCTCTTTCTCCACACT
The DNA here is from genome assembly GCF_036383575.1 of Mucilaginibacter sp. Taxonomy (GTDB): domain Bacteria; phylum Bacteroidota; class Bacteroidia; order Sphingobacteriales; family Sphingobacteriaceae; genus Mucilaginibacter. The sequence continues at coordinate 1,171 of NZ_DASVOB010000632.1, read as the reverse complement.
CCGCTTCTTCAATTCCTTACTTATCGTATTGAGTGCCTTTTTCTTTTTAGCTTCTTTGGCTTTCTTAACTTTTGCGGCTTCGGCCCGTTGCAGCGCGGCTTCGGTATTGTTACGCTCGTAATACCGGCAAAACCAGGTTAGCGGACAAACATCGCATTTGGGGCTGCGCGCCAAACAAATATACCGGCCATGCAGTATCAACCAGTGATGGGCAACGGCTATATATTCCTTTGGGATGTTTTGAACCAGTTGTTTTTCAACAGCCAGCGGGGTACGGGCATTATTGGTTAAGCCAATGCGATTAGCCACCCTGAAAACATGGGTATCAACAGCCATAGCAGGCTCTTCAAAAATCACCGAGGCAATTACATTGGCGGTTTTGCGGCCTACACCTGGTAATTTTTGCAGGTTTTCAATCCCGGCGGGTATTTCACCATTAAAAACATCTATGAGCATTTTACCCATTCCTACCAAATGTTTGGCTTTATTATTAGGATAACTTACCGATCGGATATAGGAAAAAACTTCGTCGGATGTTGCAGCAGCAAGGTCCTGCGGGGTTGGGAAACGCTCAAACAACGCCGGTGTTACCTGGTTGATCCGCTTATCGGTACACTGCGCTGAAAGAATAACCGCCACCAATAATTGAAACGGGTTATTATAGTGTAGCTCCGTAACCGGGTTAGGCTGGTTTTTAGAAAAATAATCAACAAAGTGGCGGTAGCGTTCGGCTTTCAACATAGTTCACTGGTTCATTTGTTCATTAGTTTATTGGTGCTTTCTTGTTGTTAATAAATAACGCAAAGCATTCTAAACTAAGCGGCAAAACTATCAAACTTTTCACCAATGAACGAATGAACCAGTGAACTACTGAACCACTTTTAAATAGAAAGGTTCATAAATCATTCATTGGGTTTTGGTTTTCGATTCGCATCGACAACCTTCTCAACAATTATGATCTATGAACCAGTGGGGGAATCCGCAATAGGGACTAACGTAAGCTTTTTGAATAATCCAGGATCTGGTGTATGGTTTGTACTTTGGGTTTCCTGACCAGCAGGTCCAAATCAGCGCGAATTGAATTGTAAAAAATCACTTCGTCGGCATCCAGATTTTCTTGTGCATTCCTGTTCATTTCAGCTTCGTTAGCTAATGCATTTAACGTTTTTGT
>NZ_DASVOB010000631.1:0-2685 GCF_036383575.1 Mucilaginibacter sp. | reverse complement strand
AAAAGTGGGTTACAGCGTAAACAGCCGCAATGCCGCCGAGTTTGACCTTACCAAGTACCTTAAGCCGGGCAAAAATACTTTGGCTGTTGAAGTTTACCGCTTTACCACAGGCAGCTATTTGGAAGACCAGGACATGTGGCGTCTGAGCGGCATTTTCAGAAATGTAACACTTTGGAGTAGTCCGCAGGAACATATCAGGGACTATTTTGTAAAAACCAATCTCGATAAACAGTATAAGAATGCCGATGTACAGGTATCAACCAAAATAAAAAACTACGGCACCGCTGCAGTTAAAGCACGCGTACTGGATGTGGCTTTATACAACGGCAGCGTGCCTGTACCTGGGGCAACTGCAAAAAAAGCTATCCCGGCCCTGAAGCCTGGTGAGGAAGTAACGGTTGAAACCAGCTTCCATGTAAATAACCCTCAAAAATGGACAGCAGAAACACCAAAGCTTTACACTACGGTTGTAAAAATTAATGATGGTGCTAATGCTGTCGAAACCTTATCATCACGCACAGGTTTCAGGAGTATTGAGATCAAAGGCCGCCTGTTCCTGGTTAATGGCGTGCCTATTAAGCTGAAAGGCGTAAACCGCCACGAAAACTGGCCTAACGACGGTCACGCGGTTACCGAAGAGCAAATGATCAGGGACCTTGTACTGATCAAACAAGCTAACTGTAACCACGTGCGTACCTGCCACTATTCGGATGATCCGCGCTGGTATGAACTCTGCGATCAGTATGGTATTTACCTTGTTGCCGAAGCCAACTTAGAAAGCCACGGAGCCTGGGATGAGTTTAATGAAGAACCAAGGATCAAAGCCGCGTTAATTGACAGGAACGTAGCCAATGTGGAGAACTTCAAAAACCACCCTTCGGTTGTGATCTGGAGTTTAGGCAATGAATGCGGTAGCGGCGGCTCAAACTTCCGGGCTATCCTGAAAGTGATCAAAGATATCGACTCTACCCGCCCTACACACTACCAGGGTTTCGGTATCGGTAAAAACAACCCTGCCGATATGGACAGCGAAATGTATACCGATGTTGAAAACCTTGAAAAACATGCCAACGACAATACTTTAACCAAGCCATTTTATCTATGCGAATATGCCCACGCCATGTTCAACTCCATGGGTTCGGTGGATATTTATAACGATTTGTTTGATAAATACCCGCAGTTATTAGGCGGCGCTATCTGGGAGTGGCAGGATCAGGGGATCTACAATAACCGCGATCCTAAACATCCGATAACCGCTTTTGGCGGCGGCTTTGGCGAGTATCCAAACGACCAGTACTTTATCCATAAAGGCGTTGTGTTCTCTGATCGTTCATTGAAACCCCATTACCCTGAGTTGAAACATGCCTACCAATGGATCAGCATCCACCCAAAAGATCTGAAAAATGGCATCGTTACCATAAAAAACCGCTACCAGTTCATCACCCTTAACAGCTTTACAGCCAAATGGGAAGTTAGCGAAAACGGCACCACCATATCGTCAGGCAACCTGGCACTGAAAGAGATTAAACCGGGTGAAGAGCAAGATATAAAAGTGCCTTACAACGTTACCCCTAAACCGGGAGCCGAGTATTTCCTGCGGGTTTCGTTTGATCAGACTGCTGATAATTTATGGGCTAAAAAAGGATACGAAGTTGCTGCTCAGCAATTGGAGTTGCCGATAGCTATTCCAGCTACCAAAGAACAATCGGCAACAGGTAAATTAGCTTTATCAGATGGCGGTAATGACATCAAAGTAAAAGGCCCGGGCTTTAGCCTGGAGTTTGATAAAGCGAAAGGCACTTTTTCAAAAATGGAAAAAGATGGCGAAAACCTTTTGCAGGATAACGGCGGCCCTGCGCTGCACCTATGGCGTGCCCCGCACCGCAAAGATGATATGTGGGCTTATGACGATTATTGGGTAAAATACGGCCTGAAAGACTTAGCCTGGAAAACCGAGGAGGTTAAGGCCACCGAGCTTGCTACCGGCCAGGTAGAAATAAAAGTTTGCCTTACAGGTACCGGCAAACGCGATTTTGTTGTTCATCATCAGGCTACTTACACCATCAACAGCAATGGCAATATTAAAGTGGATAACAATGTAAGCTTTAATGGCAATGATAAAGTAGTGCTTGGCAGACTGGGCGTACGCCTGTTCCTGAAACAGGACCTGAACCAGTTTGAATACTTTGGCCGCGGCCCTATGGAAAATTATGCCGACAGGAAAAGCGGTTTTGATGTTGGCCATTATACAAGCAGCATAGCCCAGCAAATGACGCCTTATGAAAAACCGATGGATTGCGGTAACCACGAAGATGTACGCTGGGCTAATGTAAGTACTGCTAAAGGTACTGGTATTGCTATCAGGCAAGCAGATGAGCTTTTCCAGGTAACCGCATTACCATACAGCGATGAGGAAATGACCGATGTGGAGTACAAAATAGACCTCCCTAAAAGCAAGGGCACGGTGTTATGCATTAGCCATAAAACTTTAGGTGTAGGTTCATACGGTTGCGGTCCGAGGCCGTTGGAGCAATACAGGGTGTATGCAAAAACGGCATCTTTTAGCTACCAGATCCAGTTGTTGGGTAAGAAGTAAGGAAAAAGGCTATCAATTTTAATTGTCATCCTGAGTGTTTAAATCCGTGGATTCTGAAGGTGAAGATGACAAAAGAGGGACTGTCAGTC
>NZ_DASVOB010000630.1:0-3151 GCF_036383575.1 Mucilaginibacter sp. | reverse complement strand
ACTCCTTTTCATCGGACGAGCAGGTGATCCCACACCGCAACACCGGCGACTGGCAGCTTGACTTTGCCCAGCTATATCAGCGCCAATGGCTGCCAAGTGCATCTATCATCGGCAACACCTGGAGCTGGCTTTACAAATCGGTTTATACAGCCAACCTGGCTATTGATCAGTTAACACAGGCCAAAGCCGATGAATCAAAAATTGCAGAGGCTAAAGTATTGCGCGCTTGGTTTTACTATTTGCTGATAGATGATTTTGGCGATGTGCCATTTTACACCGATAACAATGTAACGGTTGATAAAATCCCGCAGGCAAAACGCAAGGATGTTTATGATTTCATAGTAAAGGAATTGACCGAAAACGTTGACAAGCTATCTGAAACCAAGGGTGGTGTTTACTATGGCCGTTTCAACAAATGGGCAGGCTACACTTTATTGGCTAAAGTTTACTTAAATGCCGAAGTATATACAGGTACTCCAAAATGGAACGAATGCCTTGCTGCCTGTAACAAGGTAGCATCGGGCGGTTATTCGCTGCATCCCGGTGCTGCTAACGCCGCAAGCCCGGTTGGTTACCAGTATTATGAGCTTTTTGGCGATAAGTTGCCCGATGATGAAACCATCCTGGCTATTTATGTTACCGAAAATATTGTATCGCGCAATATTTACACCATCAGGAGCCTGAATGGAGCCAATGGTTTGGCACTGATCGGGTTCAGCGGCTGGAATGGTACCATTATTCCTAAAGAATACTATGACAAGTTTGATGCGAACGATATCCGCAGGAAACAATTTTTAGTTGGCTCACAGGCCGGCGGTGTTACTTATACTGCTGATGTGACTTCGCTGGATAATCCCGGCGCAGGCCCCAATGAAGGCATCCGCGATATCAAGTTCTTCCCGGTTAAACCGGCCGATGGCAGCGGCGAATCAAACGATTTCCCGATCTACCGTTATGCCGATATCCTGTTAATGCAGGCCGAATGTAATGTGCGTTTGGGTAACGCGGCGGCGGCCAAACCATTTGTTGACCAGGTGAGGGTACGTGCTGGTTTAAGTGCCTTATCGGCCAGCCCAACGCTTGATAACGTTTATGACGAGCGCGGTTTTGAACTAAACTGGGAAGGCCACCGTAGGCAGGATATGATCAGGTTTAACAAGTTTACCCTGGCTCATGGTTTTGTACCTGCCGTAGGCGATTTCAGGAAACTGTTCCCGATACCTACCAGTGCGCTTAATTCTAACCCCGGCTTAAAACAAAATCCAGGCTACTAAATCCTATCACATTATGAAAAAATTAATCAATTTCAGCATAATACTGGTATCCTGCATGGCCATTGCCTGTAAAAAGGATGCCAAATTAACCGTACTCCAACCTGTAGGTTTTGATTCGTCCATCAAGGCATCAACCGGAACTGTGACTCTTTCGGTTGCTACTGATGATGCTTCGGTAATTACCTTTTCATGGCCCGCGGTTGTTTACCCCATCAAGGCTTCGGTAACCTATACTTTACAGGTTGATGTTCCGGCTGATACCGTGGGCACCACAGCCTGGGCAAATGCCAAAAACATCGTTGTGGGCGATGACGTACTTTCCAAATCATACAAAGGGTCGGATTTGAACACACTTGCTATTTCTATGGGTGTTGAGCCCAACACAACAGGAAAACTCGTATTCAGGACCCAGGCCACACAGGACAGGAACGCCTATACCAAGGGCCTTGCAGTAACCATAAGCCCTTACCAGGTGTTTACCGGTTTCCCGGCATTATATGTTCCGGGCGATTACCAGGGCTGGTTGCCGAGTACCGCACCTTCGGTTGTGGCTTTACAGTCCAACAAAATTTATGAGGGTTATGTGTACTTCCCGGCAGGGGGCACCTATCACTTCAAATTTACAAGTGATAAAGACTGGAACCATATCAACTACGGCTACGCCGGTGATGGCAAATTATCAACAGATGGTTTAGCCGGTGACCTGGTATTGCCGGAAGCTGGCTATTACGAACTATCGGCCAATACCAATAACCTCACCTGGACATATACAAAAACCACCTGGAGTATTCTGGGGGATGCTTCGCCGGGAGGATGGAGTACCGACACCCAAATGACCTACGACGCAAGCAAACAGGTTTGGACATTAACCTGCGATATGCTATCATCAGGCTCATTCAAGTTCAGGGCTAACAATGCCTGGAATATCGATTTCGGTATCACCAAAGATACCGGGAAGCTAACCTATGCCGATAGCCCGGTGTATGGCTACAATGGTAATTTGGATAACCTGAGCGTGCCATCGAGCGGTAATTATACCATCACGCTCGATCTGCACGATCCTAATAATTACAAGTACACTTTACATAAAAACTAATCATGGTAAGGCGGCACCGCGGGGTGCTGCCTTACTTTAATTTCTGATGAGATGAAATTTAAAACCACCCGTACTATCATGATCAATGCCCTGCTTATTTGCCTTGTTTCGTTATTGAGTTTCTGTAAAAAAGATAGCAACAGCACGCCGGTAAACAGTACACCGTATACCCAATATGGTACTCCCTTTGCCAATGTGCCCAGTCCGCAGGATGCCATTATTTACCAGGTGAATATCCGGGCCTTTAGCACCGATGCCTCATTGAAAGGTGTTACCGCCCGTTTAGATTCAATTAAAGCGTTAGGCGTAAACGTGGTTTACCTGATGCCGGTTACCCCGGTTGGTTTACTGAAATCTGCCGGAGGCTTAGGCTCGCCTTATGCTGTGAAGGATTACAAAGCTGTTAACCCCGAGTTTGGCAACATGGATGATCTGAAAGCTTTGGTAGATGCCGCGCATAATAAAAACATGGCTGTAATACTGGATTGGGTTGCCGACCATACCTCATGGGATAACGCCTGGATCAGCAACAAAAGCTGGTACAAACAGGATGCAAGCGGTAATATCATTCCGCCTACCGGTACCAACTGGACAGATGTTGCCGCCCTTAACTATGATAACCAGGATATGCGCAAAGCCATGATCGATGCTATGCAGTATTGGGTTTACAATGCCAATATCGATGGTTTCCGTTGTGATGCTGCCGATTTTGTTCCTTTTGATTTTTGGAAACAGGCCAACGACGCCTTGAAAACCATCACTACGCACAAACTGCTGATGT
>NZ_DASVOB010000629.1:0-3606 GCF_036383575.1 Mucilaginibacter sp. | reverse complement strand
ACCTTTTTTGTGAATACCATAAAAGCGGTTCATGAACATGCCGACCTGTTAAGGGCATCCATCGCATCAGTTAATAACGACCACCGTTTAGGCGCCAATGAAGCCCCTCCGGCCATTATATCTATATTCCTGGGCAGCCAGCTTAATGATGTGCTTGACGAGATAGAAACATCACGCATCAGCAAAAAGATCAAGGAAGAAAACCTGTTATGGCAGGGCATCCCTAAGATCCCACAGATCCTGCCTGATAATACCGACCGTAACCGTACCTCACCTTTCGCCTTTACCGGCAACAAGTTCGAGCTGCGTGCTGTGGGTTCATCAGCCAACTCGGCCAGCCCGATGACCATTCTTAACCTCATCGTTGCCGATCAGCTTAAGAAATTCAAGTATGATGTAGATAAACTGATGAAAAAAGGTGAGAAAAAAGACCTTGCCTTATTAATGGTGATCAAAAAGTACATCAAAGAATCAAAAAGCATCCGCTTTGAGGGTAATGGTTACAGCGAAGAATGGGAAAAAGAAGCAGCTACAAGAGGTTTGTCAAACATTAAAACCACGCCGAAAGCACTTGACGCCTTACTAAGCGATAAATCAGAGCATCTTTTTGCCGAAACCGGTGTATTCACCGTGCGCGAAGCACATGCACGCCACGAGATCCTGCTGGATGCCTTCTATAAAAAACTACAGATAGAAGCCCGCGTAATTGGCGAACTGGTAATGAACGTGATCATTCCTTCGGCAATCGCGTATCAAAGCAAGCTGATCGAGAACGTTAAAGGCTTAAAAGACATTGGTCTGGATAAATCAACTTATGCTTCACAGCTTGACATCATCAACAGGATCTCGGAGCATGTGAACTTCATTAAAACCAATACCGAGCAAATGGTTAACGAGCGCAAAAAAGCAAACGTTATTGAGGATATCCGCCAGCGCGCTATTGATTATGATGAAAAGGTAAAATCATTCTTCCAGCCTATCCGCTACCATGTTGATAAACTGGAGCAGTTGGTTGATGACAGCTTATGGCCATTACCTAAGTTCAGGGAACTGTTGTTCATTAAATAAGCACGAATTTTATATCCACACGAATTGCCACGAATTACATCGAATTACACTAATTATAGTTCGATAAATTTTGTGGCAATTCGTTTTTTATTATTGATGCGAATTGTCTCTAATTTTATCGAATTACACTAATTATAGTTCGATAAATTTTGTAACGATTCGTTTTCCTTAGCCCCCTGTTGCGTCTCCGCCATTTAATTTTTTCAGGGGCAAAGCATTCGTGACAATTCGATCTAATTCGCAATATTCGTGTCTATGCAAACAAATCACTCGCCTTATGCTGTTCAATGATCACAGCACGATATTTACTTAGCAATGCCGATTTAGATATAAAACCAATAAATATCTCATCATTTGTTACGGGCAATTGCCAAACATCAATAGCATCAAATGTTTCCATTACGCTGCTGGCCGGTTGCTCATAATCAATTATGGTTGGAGGCACAATCATAATGTCTGCGATCAGGCTATCGGCAATCTCACTGTTAAACAAACGGCGGCGGATGTCGTCTATCAGTACCACCCCCTCTAACCGGCCATCTTCCTTAAGCACAGGAAAAATATTGGTATCGGTTTTGGCCAGTACTTTATAAAAGTCATTTACTGTCATCAACTTATCAACAGCGGTATATTTACGGTTAATGATACTATCAAGCGTAATACTGTTAAGCATACCGTAATCCTGCCCCGGGTGAATATCTTTTTCGTGGATCAGGTGGCTCCAATACATGTTGTGAGGAGATGAATAGCGCGATATAATATAAGATATAGCCGATACGATCATTAGCGGAATAAATAACACATAACCGCCGGTAATTTCGGCTATCAGGAATATAGCCGTTAGTGGTGCATGCAATACGCCGGCCAGGGCACCCGCCATACCCACTGCAATAAAATTAACGGTATTTAAATGTATTAACCCGGTTTGGTTAACGCCGAAGGCCACAAACAACCCCAGGAAAGCACCGGTAAACACTGTAGGTGCAAATGTACCGCCATTACCACCGGCACCAATTGTAATACCGGCGGCAATGATCTTCGAAAATACCAATGCTGCAATAAATAAAAGCATCACAAGCGGTTCGGAAAGCCAATCGGCAAAAAAGCTTTCTTCTTTTAATACATTGATATTACCGTTCAGTATCTCGGTGAGATAATGATATCCTTCACCAAATAACTGGGGAAACACGGCGATGATCAATCCTAATATTACGCCGCCGCTAATGGCCCGCACATAACGGTTTTGCTTTTTGAATATGCCGCTTTCAAGCTTACCCCCTACTTTGGCTATGTAAATAGCCATCCATCCGCTTAATATGCCAAGCAGTACATAAAAAGGCAAAGCGTTCATCACCCATCCCTCCGTAACCAGGTGAAACAACTGACCTGAATACAATGCCTTTGAAACTACAACACCAGTGGCCGAGGCTATTAGTAAAGGTATAAATGTTGGGATGGTGATCTCCCCGATCAGGATCTCCAGCGAAAAAAGCACTCCAGCTATCGGACTGTTAAATACTGCCGCTATCCCTGCCGATGCCCCTGCTGCCAGCAGCACAGTTTTTTCATACGGGGTAAGTTTAAAAAACTTGCCAAGGTTTGAACCTATGGCGGTACCGGTACAAACAATAGGGGCCTCCAGCCCCGCCGAACCACCGAAACCTACAGTTAAGGAGCTTGTGATGAGGTGCGAATAAATGTTATTGACCTTAATATTGGAGCGGTTCTTTTTTATATTGACGAGAATATTACCTATCCCCTTCTCAATTTTATCACGGTTTATTAAATGCTGATATACCACAGTAAGTAAAATGCCCAGCGCCGGCAAAAACACGTAGGCGATGTGATAATAGAGGTGCGACGATATGTTTCGGCTCAGCTCTTCCATCAAATGCACGAGGAATTTGAGTGCTACGGCGGCTAATCCCCCGGCAAAGCCTACAAAAACACTGCAATAAATTAAAAAGTTACGCTGGCTGTTACGCTTCAGGCGCCAGCGGTTTATTTTATAGGAAAGTGTTTTTAACATAAGCAGTACATACTAAATCCGGCTGCTGAAGGGTTTTCGGCGCGAATTGTTTTAAAGATCGGGTAAATACAAACTAACTATATCAGTCTGTTTTGCAAAGTAACGGAATTTTGGGTTATCTGTATTGGGTAGATCAAATAGGGGTAGAAAAATTTCGGTTAGACAGGAGGCACCTACGGAGCCACTTCTTTGTCTGTTTTACCTATAAACACGATACTCCTATGGAGTGCAAAAAGCGAGAGTAACACTCCGTAGGAGTATCGTGTTTGTAGCCAAAATCAGATAAAAATTTCAAGGCTCCGATAGGTGCCTCCTATCCGTCGTTTAAAAGCAAAACTTTAATCAGCAAGATACTGTCTTTCCGCACAGACGGAATTTTCCGGTTTACAAGAACGCCAATTCGTAAAATTAAGCCTAATTGCCTTATATTTGCCCATGATTTCTTCGCAAAGATATGATCAGCGTGGCGTATCAGCCTCCAAAGATGACGTTCATAATGCCATAAAAAA
>NZ_DASVOB010000628.1:0-13450 GCF_036383575.1 Mucilaginibacter sp. | reverse complement strand
AACCTTGATGGGGCATATTCCCGGGGCCAGCTGTTGTTGCTTTCATCAATATCGGCGGTTTCGCGGTATGGGTCGAGCTTTATACTCTTTACCTCTTTAGTTTTGGCAAATACCTTGGTTACCTTGTTTTCGTTTTTACGCCAGATGTAAGCCGAAATTTTTTCTAACTCCTTGGTACCATCGGCATAAGTCCACTCAATAAGCAGCGGGGTTACCAGGCCTCCTTTATTGGTAAAGCTTACTTCATAAAAGTAGTTCTTACTGTCGTACAGTTTCTTTTCGGCAGGAGTTAAGGCATTGTACATAGCCTGGTAACTTTGAGAGGTTGCCGGTGTTGCCGCAAACCTGTCCCATTTACTATAAAAATCCTGCAAAGCAGTATCGGCTTCAACCGCGAAACGGGTACCAGCTTCCTTATTACGGGTAGTGCTGATGTTCTCTAAATTACGGTCGAACTGGGCACGGTCGGCAGAGCCTTCAACAGTCGGATTTTTGGTGTTAAGGCGATAGTATTTTACACTGTCGATAGATACATCAACCGGATCAGTTCCGTAAAACCACCCTCTCCAAAACCAATCAAGGTCAACCGCCGAAGCATCTTCCATGGTACGGAAAAAATCGGCAGGTGTTGGGTGTTTAAAGGCCCAGCGGTGCGCGTAGGTTTTAAAAGCATAATCAAACAGTTCGCGCCCCATAACAGTTTCGCGCAATACGTTTAGCGCGGTTGCCGGTTTGGCGTAAGCGTTAGGGCCAAACATCACAATGTTTTCAGAGTTGGTCATGATAGGCTCCAGCAGGTCTTTCGGCAGCTTCATATAGTCAACTATCTTATACGCCGGACCGCGTTGCGATGGGTAGCGACTGTCCCACTCCTGCTCGGCCATGTATTGGCAAAACGTGTTCAGGCCTTCGTCCATCCAGGTCCACTGGCGCTCGTCGGAGTTAACGATCATCGGGAAAAAGTTGTGACCAACTTCGTGGATAATTACACCAATCATCCCGTTTTTGGTGGCTTCAGTATAAGTGCCATCCTTTTCGGCCCTGCCATAGTTAAAGCAGATCATCGGGTACTCCATCCCGTTTGATGCCTCAACAGAAATAGCTACCGGGTAAGGATAAGGGAACGTATGTTTTGAATAAGTTTTAAGCGTGTGGGCCACTACCTTGGTAGAATACTTGCGATAAAGCGGGTAAGCCTCCGGGCCATAGTATGACATAGCCAGCACTTTTTTGCCGCCATCAATCTGCGTACCCATAGCATCCCAAACAATACGGCGTGACGATACCCAGGCAAAATCACGTACGTTTTCGGCATGGAAAGTCCAGGTTTTGCGGGCTGTTGCATGTTTCTTCATGGCATCCTTAACCTCGTCAAGCGTTACTATCTCGGTAGGCTGTGAGGCTGATTGTGCGGCAGTCCAACGTTTAAACTGGGCAGAGCTCAGGGTTTGGGCATAATTTGAACACTGCCCGGTACCGCCCACCACATGATCGGCAGGTACATTAATATTTACTTTATAATCCCCAAAGGTTAAAGCAAACTCCCCCCTGCCGGTAAACTGCTTATTTTGCCATCCCTGGAAATCGCTGTAAACAGCCATCCTTGGGTACCATTGCGCCATAGTGTACAAGTAGTTGCCATCTTCAGGAAAATACTCGTAACCACCACGACCGCCAATAGTTAAACGATCAGATATATTATACCACCATGCTATTTTAAATTTAAACTTTTGACCGGGCTGCAGGGTTACGGGCAGCTCGATGCGCATCATGGTTTGATTGATCGTATAGCTAAGCGTACCGCCATTGGCATCCTTCACGCTTTCAATATGGTTGCCCAAATCCAGGTCATTCCCCATAATGCCCTGTAGTTGGCGGATGCTCATCTTAGCTTGCATTTTGCTTTCGTCAAACTTAGCGCTTTCGGCATCTTTTTTATGCTCGTTTTCGTCAAGCTGTAGCCACAGGTAAGTAAGCGGATCGGGCGAGTTATTGGTATAAGTAATAGTTTCAACACCATCTAAGCGCTGCTTATCGTCATTAAGGGTGGCGTTTATTTCATAGTCAGCTTTTTGCTGCCAGTACTTAGGCCCCGGCGCTCCCGAAGCGGTGCGGTACTCATTAGGAGTGGATACCATGGTGCCCAACTGTTCAAACTTGTTACCATGGTTTGAACCCGGGTTGTTGTTATACTGCGCCCAGGCTGATGAAGCGAGGATGCAGCAGGAAAATAAAGCTGGGTAAAACTTATTCATCTGAATTTAATTAGTAAAAATCGTTCAATACACATAATAAAAGCAATTCCAAATATTGCCGACGACAGGAACATTGTCCAATCACGTTGCGGCGTTCGGGCAAATCTGATCAGGATAAAAGAGATAAGTAACGCAGATATTACAATTAATACCTGCCCAAATTCAAGCCCGAGGTTAAAAGCAAATAATTCGGCAGTGATATTGGTGCTGGTGCCAAGCAAACTTTTCAGATAGTTTGAGAAGCCCATACCATGCACCAAACCAAAAAATAAGGCCAGGCTATAGTTGAGCCGCATGGTTGTTGAAGTGCGTTTTTTGTTGAGGATATTGATCAGGCTGGTAAATACAATAGTTATCGGGATCAGGAATTCGATAAGGGATGTATTAATATGGATAATATTTAACACACTCAATGCCAATGTAATAGAATGACCAATAGTAAAGGCCGTAACCAGTACCAACACCTTGCGCCAGTCGGCAAGCAGATAGGTGCCGCACAATACAGTTACAAAAAGGATATGGTCGTACCCCTCCCAATTGCAGATGTGCTGCCAGCCAAGCTGGAAGTACAATGAAAAGTCAGTCATTACTTAAAATTAGCGATTGCGAATAAAAATAACGTTTTTTGTAGATAATACAACTATTTAACGCAATTATGTTGCAATTACTTCTTATTAGCTGGCTAAGCTTTTTCCATCCCTTTTATGTAAGCGTTACCGAAATTAACCACAACGCTAAAAACCAAAGCCTTGAAATAAGCTGTCGTATTTTTTATGACGATCTGGAGCATACCATCGAAAAACAATACCATACCAAAATTGATATAGTACACCCGGCCGATAAAGCAAAAGTAGGGCAACTGATAAATGATTATATTAAAAAACACCTCATTATTAAAGCCGACGGCAAAACCGTTGCTTTAAACTTTATTGGTTACGAAGTACAGGAAGATGCTGCATGGAGTTATTTTGAAGTTAAAGGCATCAGCAAACCCAAAAAGTTTGAAGTACATGACGATCTGCTCTACACCGAACATCCCGAACAGATCAACATGATGCACATCACCGTAGCCGGCGAGCGCAAAAGCACCAAGCTGGATAACCCGGATAGTGATGCCGTGGTGGTGTTTTAGATAGCGAAAAAATTAAGTTATGTCATTGCGAGCGCAGCGCAGCAATCTCGTAGCCAATGCATGTCCGCCCTGTATAGCTACGGGATTGCCGCGTCGCCCCAAGTGCTTTTGCCCATACCGCTCCTCGCAATGACATGACTTTTTTCCGCCGTTGTTGGTGTTGTCACCAACAACTTTTTATAATCAGTTATCTTCTTTTGGCTGCCCTGTACAGCTATTGTTGGTGACAACACCAACAATGGCAAGTTATTTTTCGTTGCATTTCAAGCGCCCGCTTTTATTATTCCTTTGCTTTTAAGCTTTAATTTATAATTTAGTGTCGCAAATACAATTAATCCACAAAGCCAGATGTCATCAAAAAAACTCATCCCGGCCAAAGCATGCACATTGTTAGTCGTCATGCTTATCGCCATAAATTCATTCGCGCAGCAAACTCGCCAAAAACTTGATTTTGACAAAAGCTGGCGCTTTAACCTTGGCGCTGTTGATAACGGCGAAAACACAAAGCTAAACGACAGCAAATGGCGCACGCTTAATTTGCCGCACGACTGGAGTATTGAAGGCACGTTTTCAAAAGATAATCCTGCCACGCCCGAAGGCGGTGCTTTGCCTGGTGGTATCGGTTGGTATCGCAAAACATTTACGGTTCCGACGGCATCAAAAGGCAAACTGGTTTATATCGATTTCGATGGCGTATATCAAAAAAGCGATGTATGGATCAACGGGCATCACCTTGGTTTCAGGCCAAACGGGTATATTTCGTTCAGGTATGAGCTTACTCCCTATTTAAATTTTGGCGGCAGCAATGTTATCGCCGTTAAGGTCGATAACTCGGTACAGCCTAATTCACGCTGGTACTCAGGTTCGGGTATTTACCGCCATGTGTGGTTGGAAACTACCAACAAAATCGCTATTGATCATTGGGGTACTTATGTTACAACAAGCGATGTAAGCGCATCATCAGCCAAAGTTAATGTACAGGTACAACTGCGTAATAATGAAGTTTCGCCATCATTATTTATTAGCACTAAACTTTATGATGCCACCGGTAAAATTGTTGCGATCAGCGAACAAGCTACATTGGAAGCACGGATTAAAAACGCTGTACTAACAACTGATAATACGCTTACGGTGAAAAACCCTGTGTTATGGTCGGTTGAGAAACCTTATTTATATAAAGCAGTAACACAAGTTCTGGAAGGCAAAAATGTGATTGATGAATACACCACTACCGTAGGCATCCGCTATTTTAATTTTGACGCCGATAAAGGCTTTAGCCTGAATGGCAAGCCGATGAAAATCTTAGGCGTATGCGATCACCACGATCTCGGCAGCCTTGGTGCCGCGGTGAATAACCGGGCGTTGGAACGGCAGTTGCAGATGCTAAAAGCTATGGGCTGCAACGGCATCCGTACTTCGCACAACCCTCCTGCCCCCGAACTGCTTGACCTTTGCGATAAAATGGGCTTCATAGTAATGGATGAGGCTTTTGATTGCTGGGAATGGAAAAAAGCCACTTACGACTACCACCTGTATTTCAAAGAATGGCATAAACGCGATCTGGAAGATCAGATCAAACGCGACCGCAACCACCCCAGCATCATGATCTGGAGCATAGGAAACGAAATCCCGCAACAAGCAGACACAAGCGCATTACGTATCGCTCCCGAATTGGCAGCCATTGTTCACAGTTTGGATAAAACCCGCCCTATTACTACGGCTAATGATCGCCCCGATACTACCAACAAGATCGTGAAATCGGGCGCTATTGATCTGGTCGGTTATAACTACCACCAGTTTGATTACGCTAAATTTCATGACCGCTACCCCGGCAAAAAGTTTATCGCTACTGAAACTACTTCGGGACTGGAAACACGTGGCTATTATGAAATGCCGTCGGATAGCATCAGGGTTTGGCCTACCAACTATGATAAACCTTTTGTAAGAGAAGGCAACAATGTATCGGCCTATGACAACACCCGACCACCATGGGGCTCAACACATGAAATGACCTGGAAGGTGATGAAAAAGTACGATTTCCTTTCGGGCATGTTCATCTGGACAGGTTTCGATTATCTTGGCGAACCTACTCCATACTCATGGCCATCGCGCAGCTCATACTTCGGAATAATTGACCTGGCTGGTTTCCCTAAGGATGTATATTATATGTACCAAAGCGAGTGGACCAATAAAAATGTGCTCCACATTTTCCCGCACTGGAACTGGCAGCCTGGCAAAATGATCGACATTTGGGCATACTACAATAATGCCGATGAAGTTGAGCTTTACCTGAATGGTAAATCATTAGGCATCCAAAAGAAAACCGGCGACGACCTGCATGTGATGTGGCGCGTAAAATATGAGCCGGGAACACTCAAGGCAGTATCGCGTAAAAACGGCAAAACAGTTTTAACCCGCGAGATCCATACCGCCGGTGCCCCAGCTAAAATTGAATTAATTGCCGACCGTTCGCAGATCAAGGCTGATGGTAAAGACCTGTCATTTGTCACCGTAAAAATACTGGATAAAGACGGCAATGTTGTACCTGATGCCGATAATAAGGTAAGCTTCAAGATCAATGGCGAAGGCTTTATCGCCAGCGTTGACAACGGCGATCCTGTTAGTCATGATCCGTTCAAAGCCGATTACCGTAAAGCATTTCATGGCCTTGCACTGGCTATTGTACAGGCCAAGGAAAAAGCCGGTACGATAACATTTACCGCTTCGGCCGATGGTTTGCAGAGCAGTACACTGGTATTGAAAACCAAATAACTTCAAATTCCCTCTCCTTTGGAGAGGGAATTTGAAGCATTAAAAAAATAAAACCCGCCTCAAGGAGGCGGGTTTTATTTTTTATGGATAATGAGCTTCTGTCGATATTTTACTCCTAATGACACTCTCATTACCAAATACAATGACGTTCGTAAAAATGTATCAGTGTTCCCCACTTCTGTATAAACCGCCCGGCTTTAATCACTCTAATTTTGTTTCAACATTTAAAAACGATAACAATGGCAAAGACAATTTTTATTACCGGAGCATCACGTGGTTTCGGTAAACTATGGGCCGAAGCATTATTGCAAAGAGGCGATAAAGTAGTAGCAACAGCCCGCGATTTAAGCACACTGGATGACCTGGTAAGCCAATACGGCGACAATATTTTACCCCTGCAACTGGATGTTAACGACCGTGCTGCTGATTTTGCAGCTATCAACAAAGCAAAACAACATTTCGGCAGCATTGATGTGCTGATCAATAATGCTGGCTACGGTTTATTTGGCAGCATTGAGGAAACTACAGAGCAGGAAGCCCGCGAGCAGATGGAAACCAACTTTTTTGGTTTGCTTTGGTTATCACAAGCGGTGCTACCGGTAATGCGCGAACAAGGGCATGGCCATATTATCCAGCTTTCGAGCGTATTGGGACTGGTTACCCTGCCTGTGCTGGGTATTTACAATGCCTCTAAATTTGCTGTAGAAGGCTTGAGCGAAACACTGGCTACCGAAGTAAAAGGCTTTGGGATAAATATTTCGCTGATTGAGCCAAACGGCTTTGCAACCGACTGGGCAGGTGCTTCTGCCGCACAAACGACAGCAATGCCAGAATATGACGGAGTGCGCGCCGCTTTCCAGGCTGGTTTAACTGACGAAATTTTCGGTGTACCTGAAGCAACTACCGATGCTGTGCTAAAATTGATTGACAGTGAAAACCCACCGTTGCGTTTATTCCTGGGTAAATTTGCACATCCATGGGTTAAACAAACCTATGAAGGTCGCGCTGCAGAATGGGATAGCTGGAGCGAAGTATCTGCCGCTGCACACGGTAAATAATTAATATTATATACAGGCTGTTATCTATTGGCTTTAGGCTTTTTGCATTCTGCTTTCAGCTTTTATATTAATGGTATTCTTTTACATAATCTACGCCGTAATCCGGCGTAGATTTGTTTAACTTTATAAATCATGCAACATTTCAAAACTTTGGCCGATATGCACCGCTTCAACGGATTTCCGATGCCGGAAAATCCGTTATTCAGCATGTTCAGGTGTACGCATACCTGCGGACTTGGAGAAAGGGAATTTACATCTGATTTTTATATGATCGGGTTTAAAAAACTTAAAGCGGGCCAAATTATGTACGGTCGTACCAAATATGATCATGATAACGGTAGCATGATGTTCATTAAACCCCGTCAGGTTATTCAGTTTAATAGCGTTGAATATGACGAGGACGCATTTATTATATTCATTCACGAAGATTACTTTAACGGTCACTTCCTGAATACCGAAATAAGTAAATATGCTTTTTTCGACTATGAAGCCAATGAAGCGCTGCACCTTTCCCCATCGGAAGAGCAGATCATGTGGGACCTTTATCACAAGATAGAGACGGAATATCGAAATAACACGGATGAATACAGCCGCGATATCATGCTTACGCATATTGATTCGATCCTGAAATACTCACAGCGATTTTATAAACGCCAGTTTATTAACCGCACAGAACTTTCGGGGAAAACGGTATCAAAATTCAATAATGCCTTAACTTCATATTTTAAAACCGGGTTGCTGCTTACACAGGGGCTGCCAACTGTTAATGCCTTGGCATCACAGCTTAACTTGTCCCCACGCTATCTGAGCGACATGCTTAAACAGGAAACCGGGAAAACTGCTATTGAACTGATCCATATTTACCTGGTAAACGAAGCCAAAAACCGCCTCAAAAGCGATTACCAAAGCGTTTCTGAAATAGCATATGAGCTTGGTTTTGAAAACTTACCATACTTTTCAAGGCTTTTCAAAAAAGAAACGGGTATCAGCCCCAACCAGTTTAAAAAGCAGCTGGTTAATTGATGTACTAAGGCAATCACAAAGAAAAGTCCAATTTATCTACATTAAGTTTCTGTTAACAACCCTTTCGGGATAAAACGATTTTGTAATTTTGACTACAATCGTTTTCTTATGAAACTAAAACTCATTGCCGGCATTGCGTTTCTAAGCGCGGCGCTACAATCATTCGCTCAAACTCCGGGTAAAATTGAACAAACAGGGCAGGTATTATTACCTAACGGCTGGAAGCTTAGTCCGGCCGGGCGTTCCCTGCCGCTTGGCGATTTGCCGCTTAATATGCAGCTGTCATCATCCGGCAAACTGCTGGCTGTTACCAATAATGGGCAAAGCACTCAGTCGGTGCAACTCATCGATCCTAAAAATGAAAAACTGCTTGATGAGGTTGTGGTTAAGAAATCATGGTATGGCCTTGCTTTCAGTCGCGATGAAAAAAAGCTATATGCCTCGGGTGGCAATGATAACTGGATCCTGGTATTCAACATCGCCGATAACAAACTGGGTACGCCAGATACCATCAAATTAGCACCGCATGCCTGGCCAAAAGACAAAGTTTGTCCAACAGGTATGGTAACCAACAAAAGCAACAGCCGCCTGTATTCGGTCACCAAAGAAGACAGCACCCTTTACATCATCGATCCAGATAAAAAAGACATCCTTAAACAGGTAAAGCTCCCTGCCGAAGCTTACAGCTGCATTTTATCGCCCGATGAAAAAACGCTCTATATTTCGTTATGGGGCGGCGATATGCTTGGCTTTTACAACATAGCTACACAAACCCTTAGCACCATTAAAACCAGCAGCCATCCAAACGAGCTGCTTTTAGATAAGAAAGGAAAATTTCTGTATGTGGCCGATGCTAATGACAATGCCGTATCTGTAGTAAATACAACTACACACAAAATAGTCGAAACCATTTCTACGGCCCTTTACCCTACCCGCCTCACAGGCTCAACCAGTAACGGATTGGCCTTATCGCAAAATGGGAAAACCCTTTTTATAGCTAATGCCGATAATAACTGCCTTGCGGTATTTGACGTAACCGTACCGGGCAGCAGCAAGAGCAAAGGTTTTATCCCGGTAGGCTGGTATCCAACCAATGTAAAAATGCTGGGTAATAAGATCCTGGTATCAAATGGTAAAGGATTTTCATCAATGGCCAATCCTAAAGGGCCACAGCCGGTTAAAAAAACAGATAACAGCGGTTATAAACAAGGTGCTATCAACAGCCGGGAGCAATATATCGGTGGTTTATTTAAAGGTACGCTATCTTTTATCAACAGCCCAACCGACGCCGAACTGAAAGCTTATACCAAACAGGTTTATGCCAATACGCCATTTACCGCCAAAGTTGAAAAAACAGCCAAGGGCGAAGAAGGTAACCCGATTCCACGCCGGGTGGGCGAAAAATCGCCTATTAAATATGTGTTTTATATCATTAAGGAAAACCGCACTTACGACCAGGTTTTAGGCGATATGCCGCAGGGCAATGGGGATACCTCGCTATGCATCTTCGGTAATAAAGTAACGCCTAACCATCACGCTATAGCCAACGAATTTGTTTTGCTTGATAACTTTTATGTTGATGCCGAAGTAAGTGCCGACGGACACAACTGGAGCATGGCAGCCTATGCTACCGACTTTGTGGAAAAAACCTGGCCAACCAGCTACGGCGGCCGCGGTGGTAACTACGATTTTGAAGGCACCCGTAAAGCTGCCTATCCGCGCGATGGTTTTATATGGGATTATTGCAAACGCGCCGGTGTAAGCTACCGTACCTACGGCGAGTTTGTGAGCGATGGCAACCCCGGCAAGGCAAACTTAAAATCACTTGAAGGGCATTTTTGCGTGAAGTCGCCGGGATTCGATTTAAGTGTGAAAGATGTAAAACGTACTGAGATCTGGGCACATGATTTTGATTCGTTATTAACCATAAACGCCGTACCGCATTTTAATACTGTACGCATTTCAAATGATCATACAAGCGGTCAGCGTAAAGGCGCCATATCACCTATTGCTGCTGTGGGCGATAATGACCTTGCCATTGGCCAGTTTATCGAGCACTTATCGCATAGTTCTATCTGGAAAGAGTCGGTAGTTTTTATTTTGGAAGATGATGCCCAAAACGGGCCCGACCATATTGATGCCCATCGCTCGCCGGTGTTTGTTGCAGGCCCGTATGTAAAACGTAATGCGGTGATCCATGGCATGTATTCAACTTCGGGAGTATTGCGCACTATGGAACTGATATTAGGCCTGCCGCCAATGAGCCAGTATGATGCCGCAGCTATGCCGTTGTATGATTGCTTCACCAGCAAGCCCGACTTTACCCCATACACAACCAAACCTGCCCAGGTTGACCTGGAACAGCGAAACATAGCCGTAAACGAAAGCAGCAAACGATCTGAACTGTTTAATTTTGCCAAAGAAGATGCCGCACCTGATATCGACCTTAATGAGGTAGTTTGGAAATACGTAAAAGGAGAGGCATCTGTCATGCCTGCGCCAAAAAGGAGTGCCTTTGTAATTTTAGAACCTAAAAAAGAACAGGATGATGATTGATTTGTTAACTTCGTTGAACCGGAAGTTGTCCAATTAACGAATCCTTAATATATTGGTTTAAAGCCCGGCTATAATTTATAAAGCCGGGCTTTCACATTAATTATACTCCTATGATCACTCATTTAGAAAACGAGCACATTAAAGTAGCTATCGACACCAAAGGCGCCCAGCTGAGTTCATTTATTAACAAAGCCACAGGCATTGAACACATGTGGCAGGCCGATGAAAAGATCTGGCCGTGGCATGCACCTAACCTGTTCCCGGTGGTTGGCGGCCTGATCAATAATGAGCTTTTGGTAAGTGGCGAAAAATATGCCATGTCGCGCCATGGTTTTGCAAGGCAGTCGGAGTTTTTTTTGCTGGAGTCGGATGAGACGTCGGCAAGTTATTCGTTGCCTAATTGTGAAAACACACTAAAAGTATATCCTTTTAAATTTGATTTCCAGATCCTGTATCATCTTATTGACAACGCGCTCCGGATAACCTATAAGGTGATCAACCTCGATAAAAAATCGATATATTTTTCAGTCGGCGGGCACCCTGCCTTTAATGTGCCTTTTAATAAAGGCGAAAATTATGAGGATTATTATCTTGAGTTTGAAACCGAAGAACGTTTTAACACCCACCTGCTATCAAAAGACGGCTTTTTTAATGGCGTAACGCATCCGGTACCTACCCCCAATAAAAAGCTCTATTTAACCCGGGACCTGTTTAATGATGATGCATTGGTTTTCAAAGACCTGAAATCGCGCATGGTAACTATTAAAAGTGATAAGCATGACCAAACCCTTGCACTCGAGTTTCCGCATTTCAATTATCTTGGTTTATGGGCTAAACCAGGGGCCGATTTTGTTTGCATTGAACCATGGCTTGGCTGTGCCGATACAGAGGGTAGACATGTAGATATTAAAGAAAAAGAAGCTATCCAAAAATTAAGTGTAGGCCATGTTTTTGAGTCAGCGTATTTTGTTTGTTTGTAAGCAATTAGTTTACAATATTTTTATACTTGCTTAAAACATTTTTCACAGTTTTTCGCTTTCATAAAAAGAATCACTTAAATATTAAAACTATGAAAACTAAAATTTATTTATTAGCCTTAACCATGCTGCTGTCATTTACAGCGTTGAATACTTTTGCCGCTGATAACCACGCACTTACTCCGCTAAGTAAAGAAGAAATAGCAACCATGACAACCGAGCAAAAACAAGCCCGTGTTGAGGAAATAAAAGCCCGTGTTAACGAGATCAAAGCGATGGACAAATCGCAACTTACCAAAGAAGAGCGTAAAGAGCTTCGTACAGAACTTAAAGGGATGAAAAAAGAAGCCAACGCCCTTGGCGGTGGCGGTATTTACCTTTCATTAGGTGCTATTATCATCATCATTTTAGTATTGATCCTGATATTATAATTTGAATTACCTTGTATAATAAAAACGCCCCCGACGAAAATCGGGGGCGTTTTTTTTAGGACTTTATAACCTATTGTCATTCTGAGCGATAGCGAAGAATCCTCTTCGACATAATAAAGAACCGTTGTGCAAAGCTAAATGCTTCGGCCCTATCCATAGTAGCTTAAAAAGGGTGTCATACTGAGCTTGTCGAAGTATGGTGCGCTGGGCCTTTGCACGCGAGTCTTCGACGGGCTCAGACTGACGGGCCCACTCATGTTCAATTCTACTCCACGTCATTGCGAGGCACGAAGCAATCGCGAACTATATAGGGGCGGTTCTGTAGGTTGGGGAGTGCTTCGTGCCTCGCAACGACGTTTTTATATCCCATTCAGCGTGCCAGCAACAAAAAAGCCCCTGAATATATCCAGAGGCCTTTAATATCTTGATTAAAATAGTTTATTATTTTTTGCTGCTGTCAGCTTTAGGAGCTGGCGTAGTAGTTGATGGTGTTAACGCCGGAGCTGCTGAAGGAAGCGCGTTGCTTGGTTTTGAATTTTTCTCAATTTGCTCACGCAGTATCGCGTTGTCTGTATTAGCCGATGAACCGCCTTTTACAGCTACGTTGATAGCAAGCGATAACACCATAAGGGTTATTGCTAACGCCCAGGTACCTTTTTCTAAAAAGTCGCCGGTTTTTTGTACACCCATTAATTGTGATGAGCTTGAAAAATTTGATGCCAAACCACCGCCTTTAGGGTTTTGGATAAGTACGATAAGCCCTAACAGAGCGCATACAATTACGGTAACAATGATTAAAACGATATACATTTCTTTATATTAATTAGTTTTCTTCTCTAACTCCTCAATTTGGCTTGCAAAGTAACGGCTTTTTTTCGGGAATTTCAACATCAATTTTTTGTAAGTTGCAATAGCTTTGTGATATAACATCTGGTCGATGTAAATCTGGGCTAATGTTTCACTTACCAGGTCATTTCTGTCTTCCGAGCTCTTCTTTGCTTTGTTCTCATTATCGAGCTTATCAATTGATGGCGGCCTGATCTGGGGCTCCTCTTTAATAAATTTCTCAATAATGATGTCTTCCTTTCTTTTTATCTCCGGCACATCGGGCTGAGGGGTTTTCTCCAGCTCCTCCAGAGATTGCGAATGGAAGATATTTTCATAATACTGATGCTGCAGTGCATCCGCTGTTTGGCTATCAGGCGCTACAGGTTTTTTTGGCTGTGCAACCGTTTCAATATTATAA
>NZ_DASVOB010000627.1:0-5626 GCF_036383575.1 Mucilaginibacter sp. | reverse complement strand
GCATAAAAAAGTATAGAAATACCCTTTGCCCCAGAGGGGCAAAACAAAACGCCTTGCCGATTAAAAAACAGCAAGGCGTTTTGTGGGTTAACTTAAAACTGCGAGAGACCCCGAAGGGACGTTAACCGTTACTTCAGCAGTACCTTGGTAGCGCCGTAGCCAAATTTCTCTTTACGGGCATCCATAAAGGTTTGCACCTTTTTATGCCTGCCTAATTGTTTGTGCAGCTCATTACGTAATGTACCGTTGCCCGCGCCGTGTATAAAAGTAATATCGGGCAGCTGATGAACAATAGCTGCATCCAGCGCTTTATGAAAATGAGCCAGCTGAATCTCCATGATCTCCGAACTGGTCAAAAACTGGTAGTCATCGCGCAGCTTTTCTATGTGCAGATCAACTTCGCTAACAGGTTTTTCAATTACTACTTTTTCGATGGGCGTTTCAAAAAAGCTTTCTTTTAGTTTTTGAGCATCTATAACCAGTTCTGGTTCATCAAGTCTGATAAGCCAACCCGGCTGGTTAAGCAGCGGAATGTTCTTTTTAGTGGTCGAAAAGTCTTTCGCTTTAAACTTTTCATGTACAGCTAATGGTGCCGGTGGCTCAACGTTTTGTTTAGTGCTGAATAAAACGCTAAGAATAAATTTAGGCCAAACCTGCAGATCGGCCAGTTGGGCTGAATAAATATTTTCGGTTGATTTAGGTGCTACTATCCCGGCAAATTCGCCTTTAAACACCTGCTGCTTATCGGTTGTTAAAGTAGCCAGCAACTGGAACGATGTTTCATTGATCAAATGAAAATGCACAACTGAATTAGCTTTGGCATCGGTAACTACACCAATGTAAACGCCATTTTTTACAAACTCGCCTGCAGGAACAGGCTTTTCATCTGTGATACTGGTGCTTTTAGCTGTTCCGGCCGGCTGGTAACCATGTACATAAGTTACTTTACTGGCAAGCACAGGGATTTCAAAATCGTCGTCGCCGGTAACGCCTATCATTTGCTCATCGATGATGCGGGTAACAAAACCTTCCATTTTTTCATCAACAAACCGAACAAAATCGCCTAATTTATATTTCATAGCATATGTTATTACTGTGCAAAGTTAATTTATCCGGGCACATCCACCCCGATAATAAAACTTACTTATCTTTAAAGTAAGTTTTATTGGTAATTATATGATTAACAGCTTTTAAGAAACATCAACTTTAAACACATACATTTAACTTGATACCATGAGCAACAGTACCCCTAAAACATTAGATGCCGTTTTATTAAAACAGGTATTTGTCCACAACCTAAACCGAATTTATTTTGGTAAGTGCTACCTCGATAAGCACCTTGAACACCTGAAAAGCCTCGCCTCATTTACAGCACTGCAGCAAGCCATACAGGAGTTTGGGGATGATATCAAAAAGCAGATAAACCGGATGAATGAGATCTATACCCTGATCAAGGAAACCCCGTCAGATAAAAACTGTAACCCTATAAAGTCCATTGTTAAGGATGAATTTTGCCTTGACGAAGCGCAGACCATCCCGGTATTGCTGGATATGGATATTATGATGTATCTGCAACTGCTTGAGCATATTAATATAACCTCATGTCATATGCTTATTATGGTTGCCAAACAGCTTAATTATACCGAGGCACAGCAACTGCTTACCGAATGCAAGGACGAATCAATTGATAACGATGAGCTTTTCACGCTCATTTCCAAGGAATATATCGTTGCTGATTAAGGGCAGAAAATAAGAAAGCCATCCGCATAGCGCAGATGGCTTAAATGTTAGTTATTTAATACCCCTATTAAAATAACTGGTAACAAAGTAAAAAAAAATATATCCGATACCGCAAAATATTTATTCATAAATAAACTTTGTGACAGCTTTGTTACAAATACACAGCGAAAAGACCATTTATCAACTGGTTTTTTCGCTAAATTTTCCTGATTAATGCTTCCCGCATATCGTTATTTAATCCAATTGATTTAAATTGGCAACTGAAATTTAAGACGTATGATCAAACCCATTATTTTATCTGCCTTATCCTGCATTGTTTTTGTACAGGTTAAGGCTCAAACCTTGTATATGCCCCGCGATATACAAAAAGCATTTAAAAACGAGACCCGGTCGGCTGATGGCCGCCCTGGCAAAAAGTACTGGCAAAATTATGGCCGCTATAATATCAGTATTACAGCAGTGCCTCAAAACCGTACCGTAAAGGGTACAGAACAGATCACTTATGTTAACAACAGCCCCGATACTTTAAAAAGGCTTAACATGAAGCTGATCCTGAACATTCACAAACCAGGCGCCGCCCGTTTTGGTGATGCAGCAGCCGACTATCTTACACCAGGCATCCAGTTTGATAACTTCTTAATTAATGGCGAAGCAAAAAAAGTTGCATCAGGTTCAACAAATCAAATGGTAGGCTTAAGTAAACCGTTACTGCCTCATGATTCGGTTAAGCTTGATATTGGCTGGCATTTTGAAATTTCAAAAGAGAGTGGCCGCGAAGGCATGATTGATTCAACTACTTGTTACCTGGCTTATTTTTATCCGCGGGTATCAGTTTATGACGATTACAATGGCTGGGACAGGCTGCCTTTCTTAGACGCTCAAGAGTTTTATAACGACTTTAACGATTATACCCTGCATGTTACCGCACCAAAAAACTATGTAGTTTGGGCTACGGGCACCCTGCAAAATCCGGACGAAGTATTACAGCCAGAATATGCGAAGCGCTTACAGGCCTCGTTCACCAGCGATTCAACTATTAACATTGCATCGGCCGCCGAACTTGCTGCCCATAAGGTAACCGCTCAAAAAGACATGAACACCTGGACCTGGACCGCCAATGATATCAGCGACATGGCCGTAGGTATCAGCGATCATTATGTATGGGATGCTGCCAGCGTTGTTGTGGATGATGCTACAAACCGCCGCGCCAGCATGCAGGCCGCTTTTTTAGATAGCTCAGAAGATTTTCATCATGCTGTACAAAACGGCCGTAACTCATTAGGCTGGCTGTCACACAACTGGCCTGGTGTACCTTATCCATTCCCTAAAATGACATCGTTCCAGGGTTTTGCAGATATGGAATACCCGATGATGGTAAACGACAGCCACACTAATGATGTGCGTTTTTCGCAATTTGTGCAGGACCATGAGATAGCGCATACCTATTTCCCTTTTTACATGGGTATAAACGAAAGCCGTTATGCCTTTATGGACGAGGGCTGGGCAACAACTTTTGAATTGCTGATAGGCACATCAGAAGTAGGTAAAGAAAAAGCCGAAGCATTATACAAAAACTTCCGTGTTGACAGATGGATCCATGATGCCGCAACTGCCGAAGACCAGCCGGTTATCACCCCTTCAAGCGAACTAAGGGGCGGATACGGTAATAACTCATATGGTAAGCCTTCATTAAGTTATTTTGCACTGAAAGATATGCTGGGTGATGTACTGTTTAAAAAAGCCTTACATGGCTATATGGACCGCTGGCATGGTAAACACCCAATACCGTGGGATTATTTTAACTCCATGAGCAATATCACAGGTAAAAACCTCGATTGGTTTTTCAATAACTGGTTCTTCACCAATTACTACATCGACCTATCTTTAAAGAGTGTTACCAAAGCAGCAGGCGGTTATACCGCAACTATTAAAAACATAGGTGGTTTTGTGGTTCCGTTTGATGTAAAGGTTACTTATGCAGATGGTTCGGCCGAAAGCATTCATCAAACACCTGCTGTTTGGGAAAAAAATCAAAAGCAAATTGCTGTAGATCTCAAAACCAATAAAGCCATTAAATCAGTTACTTTAGATGGCGGCATATTTATGGATGCTGATGAAAGTAACAATACATGGAATAAATAATAAAAAAATGCCTGTAAATAATAAAACCCTGCCAGTTGGCAGGGTTTTATTATTTTATGATAGTACTAAATATTATGCGTTCTGTACAGAATTATTCCAGTCATTAGCTGTTGCCTTCGCTTTTGATTTTGCTTCATCGGCGGCATCACTTGCTTTGCCTGCAATATCATCAGCTGTTGATTTAACAGCATCAACAGCTTTATCTTTAGCATCCCAAAGGTCGCTAACAGTACCGCTAAACTTGGTTTTAGCTTTATCAATTACATTATTGCTGTAATCTTTGATCTCTCCGGCTGTTGTTTGCGCCTTGTTTTTGGCGGTATCAACCAAATCGTTTATATAGTCGGCAATATCCCCCCTTAATTCAGTGCCTTTTTCAGGAGCCAACAATAAACCCAAAGCCGCACCCGCTGCTGCACCTACCAATAGTGCTGCTATAATTTTTGCTTGATCTTTCATGTTCTTTTCTTTGTTTTATGTGTAGTCGATTTATGATATTACAGGTTAAACAACAACAATGCCAGTTTTATTTGAAAGTAACATTCAAATATTAAGCTGAGGTACGCTATAGATTAACAAAAAAACAAGGCAACAAAAAAGGCACTCAAAAAATTGAGTGCCTGTAGGCTTAATGATTATATTATAATTATATAACTTTTACATTTACCGCGTTAAGACCTTTACGGCCATTTTCAACTTCGTATTCAACGGTATCGTTTTCACGAACTTCGTCGATAAGGCCTGTTGAATGAACAAAAATTTCTGGACCGCCATTGCTTGGCACGATGAATCCGAAACCTTTTGTTTCATTGAAAAATTTTACTGTTCCTTGATTTTGCATTGTTTTATTTTATTAATGCCGCCAAGGTAGCTATAATTTACCGTAATCAAACAATCCCCAAAGGGTAATTTAGATTCAAACCAAACAAGCAGCGATGTATCAACTCATTAACAGGTTGCCGATCAGGCTACTATTACCCAACGACGATCCTGTAGCATATCATCAGGATCTTTTACTATTGCCTGTGCTTTTTATTCGGCTCGTTAAGGAAATCCCCCCTTATATTAAAAAAAGCCCCTCGGCTTTTAGGCCAGGGGGCTCGCTAAAAAAATATTCACAACCAAACAGCCTCAAACCACACACTTTACTTTTTCAGCTACATCCAGCATCACATTATCCTGTACTAAAAATTATCTGTCAATGTGTTTAAAGAATATACGGGGCCGCTGGAGTTTTAGTTTTTAAAAAGGTTAAGTTTGCAGCAATAACCGCGAAGTGGTTGTATCTTCTTATAAAATTGAATAACACTAATGAAGGCCTTCATATTTGACCTTAACGGCACCATGATCAATGATATGCCGTTCCACACCAAAGCATGGCAATACCTTTTAAATACCGACCTGGGCGCTAATTTTACCTGGGACGAAGTAAAACCACAGATGTACGGTAAAAACCAGGAAGTACTGGTACGTATGTTTGGCCCAAACCGTTTTACCGTCGAAGAAATGGACAGGCTTTCTCTCCTTAAAGAACAACGTTACCAGGACGAGTTTTTACCCCACCTGGCACTTTTGCCCGGCTTGCACGAGTTTTTGGAGAAGGCTTATCAAAACGGAATCCCGATGGCTATAGGCTCGGCGGCAATTCCTTTTAATATTGATTTTGTATTGGATAACCTTAACATCAGGCATTATTTTAAGGCCATAGTAAGTGCCGACGATGTAGTGTTGAGTAAACCACATC
>NZ_DASVOB010000626.1:0-6422 GCF_036383575.1 Mucilaginibacter sp. | reverse complement strand
TTAAAAATATCAACCATCCCCCCCTTTAGGAGGCCGGGGTTACGAATCTATCTTAGCGTATTTAGCGTTGCGCTCAATGAACTCGCGGCGAGGGGCAACCTCATCACCCATCAGCATGCTGAAGGTATGGTCGCATTCGGCAGCGTTTTCAATGGTAGCACGTTTAAGTGTACGGGTTGCCGGGTTCATGGTGGTATCCCAAAGCTGGATATCGTTCATCTCACCCAAACCTTTATAGCGCTGCACGTGCACACTGTCTTCCTTGCCGGCACCTTTAAGGCGCTGAATAGCGGCATCGCGCTGTACGTCGTTCCAGCAGTATTCATACTCCTTACCTTTTTTAACCTGGTAAAGCGGCGGCGATGCAATATATACGTAACCAGCCTCAACCAGCTCTTTCATATAACGGAAGAAGAAAGTAAGGATCAGCGTAGTAATGTGCGAACCGTCCACGTCCGCATCCGTCATGATGATGATCTTATGGTAGCGGAGCTTGGTTAAGTTAAGGGCTTTATCATCTTCAGGCGTACCGCGGCTTACGCCCAAACCGGTAAACATGTTCTTGATCTCCTCGTTTTCGTAAATCTTATGCTCCATAGCTTTCTCCACGTTCAGGATCTTACCACGTAATGGTAAAATAGCCTGGTACTCGCGGTTACGGCCCTGCTTGGCGGTACCGCCCGCAGAGTCACCTTCGACAAGGAATAACTCGCAAAGGGTTGGATCGCTGTTGGCACAGTCAGACAGTTTGCCCGGTAAACCCGAGCCTGTCATCACGCTTTTACGCTGTACCATTTCACGCGCTTTACGGGCGGCGGCACGGGCAGTAGCTGCCACTATTACTATATTAACGATCAGGCGGGCTTCTTTAGGATTTTCCTCAAGGAAATGACCAAGGATCTCGCCAACAGCTATGTCAACCGCACCCATCACCTCGTTGTTACCCAACTTGCTTTTGGTTTGGCCTTCAAACTGCGGCTCCTGTACTTTTACTGAGATAATGGCCGTTAAACCTTCACGGAAATCATCACCGCTGATCTCAACCTTTACGTTTTTCAGCAAGCCTTCTTTATCGGCATAAGCTTTCAGCGTACGGGTTAAACCGCGACGGAAACCTGCCACGTGTGTACCACCCTCGATAGTATTGATGTTATTTACGTACGAAAAAACGTTTTCGCTGTAGGTATCATTATACTGCAAAGCCAGCTCAACCGGGATGCCACCTTTATTGCCATCCACATAAATTGGCTCCGGAATGATAGAGGTACGCGTACCATCTAAAAACTTAACAAACTCGCGTAAGCCGCCTTCTGAAAAGAACTCTTCGCTGCGGAAAGTTCCATCTTCTAAAGCTTCACGCTCATCAGTCAAACTCAGGCGAATGCCTTTGTTCAGAAATGAAAGTTCGCGCAAACGTGCAGCAAGGGTGTCATATTTATACTCGGTAGTTGTGGTAAAAATTTCCGGATCGGGCTGAAAAGTTTGGATGGTACCTGTTTTCTCAGATACACCTATTTCCTTAACATCAAACATAGGTTTACCACGCTCATACTCCTGGGTAAAGATCTTACCTTCACGATGTACAAGGGTCCGGACATGGGTTGACAGCGCGTTAACGCAACTTACACCCACACCGTGCAAACCGCCCGATACTTTGTAGGTATCCTTGTCAAATTTACCACCGGCATGCAAAACGGTCATTACAATTTCAAGAGCCGATTTACCTTCTTTGGTGTTGATACCCGTAGGGATACCACGCCCGTTATCTGATACAGTTATGGAATTGCCAACATGGATAGTAACTTTAATATCATCACAGTAACCGGCAAGTGCTTCGTCGATAGAGTTATCAACTACTTCATATACAAGGTGGTGCAAACCTTTAACGCCTGTATCACCAATGTACATTGACGGACGCTTGCGCACCGCCTCTAAACCTTCTAAAACCTGTATATTATCTGCTGAATAATTGGATTTGTCCTGAATTTCTTCGCTCATATTTATTTAATGAAACAACCTTCAAAATTACAAAAAATAACCGGGATTATCGACGATTTGTGGATAAATTGCAGTTGTGGAATAGATTTGGGAGCGCTAAGTTAATGTTGCCTTAATACCATTTTACAGAATAGTTTGTCTGAACCCGAATTTATGGAATTAAAAAAATTATAGAATTTGTTGCTTTTCCAACTCAGGTAATTCAGAAATTCGGAAATCGAAAATCCGATATTCGAAATCAATAATGGCGTTGCCTGCGGCCGGGCTATCCGCTCATACGCCTGCAGGCATTACGCTCTTGGCCGGTATCCGCTTCTATCCCTAACGCAAATTTGTGCACCATAAAACCTCTCAAGGCAAAACAAACCTTTGCGGTTTAGCGCCTTAGCGTGAAAAACAACCGGCATCAATAACAGTGGCAACAAACATCATCTGCACATTTGCACATTTGAAATCCGCACATCCGATTATCTGCACATCTGATTAGGATACTTGCAATGAAAGATTATCTTTGTCAAAATTTTATAATATTTTCAGATTGAGTATAATGAAAACCAGTGCTTCAACTTTAACCAAGCTTACTTTAGGATTAGCCATTGCAGGCAGTATTGCCGCTTGCAGCCAAAATAAAACTGCCGATAAACCGGCTGCTGCAACCACAGCAACTCCTGATAAAGAAACCATTGTTTATGTAAACTCTGATTCCTTATTGAACAAGTACGAGTACTTTAAAGACCTTTCAAAACGTCTTGAAGACAAAGGCAAGGCTTCACAAACAGACCTGCAAAACCGCGGTCAGGCATTTCAGCGCCAGGTTGCCGAATATCAGAAAAATCAGGCTACTATGTCGGCCGATCAGCGTCAGGCTACCGAGCAACAGTTACAGCGTAAACAACAGGAATTACAGGGTTACTCACAAAACGCGGGTGCCGAATTTCAGAATGAGCAGGCTGCCGAGAATGCTAAACTGTATGACAAAATTCAGGATTTTGTAAAAGGTTATGCTAAAGAAAAAGGCTACAAACTGGTGTTAACTTATTCAAAAGCCAACCCAACCGTATTATATGGCGATCCTTCTTTAGATGTTACTGTTGATGTTGCAAAACGCCTTAACGAAGCTTACGCTAAAGAAAAGAAATAACATACGATTTGAAAATTTGATGATGAAGTAATTTGAAAATTACAAGTCATTTTCAAATATTCAAATTGACACATTTTCAAATTAAAACCTCAACTTCGGTTGAGGTTTTTTAATTTAGGGCAATCATGGAAAATACGGCACACGAAAAATTTATGCGCATAGCCATTGAACTGGCCGAAGACAATGTAAAGCGTGGAATTGGCGGCCCGTTTGGGGCGGTAATAGTTAAAGATGGCATGATCGTAGCCCGCAGCGCCAATCGTGTTGTGCCCACTAACGATCCTACTGCACATGCCGAAGTATCGGTGATCCGCCTGGCTTGCCAGGAGCTGGAGACTTATAATTTAGCAGGTTGTGAAATTTATACCAGTTGCGAGCCCTGCCCTATGTGCCTGGGCGCCATTTATTGGGCGCGTATTGATAAAATCTATTACGCCAATACCAAAGCTGATGCTGCCGCAATAGGCTTCGACGATCATTTTATTTACGACGAGCTGGAAAACCCAATGGATAAACGTAAACTTCCCTTTGTACAGATCCTTCGTGATGAGGCGCTACCAGCTTTTAAGCTTTGGGAAACAACCGAGCATAAGGAGCATTATTGAGCGCCCCTCTAAATCTCCCCTAAAGGGGAGACTTCTTATACATGATTTGTTTTAAAGCCCTCTCCCTTTAGGGGAGGGTTTGGGTGGGGTTAATTCTCTTCTTTATCTTCAAAAAAATTATCTTTCAGGTCATCAATTTCGCGCCTGTCGGCCTTGGTAGGGCGACCGGTTCCGCGGTCACGTTTAAGTATCGGGGCGTGAAACATTGATTTAAACGCCTGGGTTTGCTCAACCGGGGTGATATCTTCATAAAAATCCACAGCGGTTTTAGCATCCACCCGGTTTTCGAGCAGACCGGTTACCCTTACTACTCTACGTTCAATGCCTTTTGCTACCTGGTAAACATCTCCGATTTTCACCTCGTATGATGGTTTGATGTTTTTACCATCCAGTTTTATGCGCCCGGCTTTGCAGGCGTCAGAGGCCAGTGTACGTGTTTTAAAAACGCGGATGGCCCACAGGTATTTATCTATTCTCAGTTTCTCTTTTTCGGCCATTTATTAGTCCCTTTCATATTTATTGGCCAGGCGTTGGGCCAATGTATCAATATCTTTTTTACGGGCAAGCATAAGCATCCAATGCTCCGGAATACTTTCGTAGCCGTAAAGTAAACCTGCCAATCCACCGGTCACAGCGGCAGTTGTATCGGTATCAAGCCCCAAATTTACAGCTTTTAGCACAGCTTCACTATAGCTTGCTGTGGTTAGCAAACACCAAACTGCTGCTTCAAGCGTATGCAATACATATCCGCTGCTTTGCATTTCACTCACATTCAGCTCGTAAATATCACCTTTCAGCAATCTGTTAAACAGAACTATTTCATCCGGAATAATGGTTGTGCCTTTTAAAAACGAGATTACTTCGGTATTTACTTCATGATAAACAGATACCAGGTTCTTATTTGTAAGCAATTTACGGGCAAACTCCAGGTAATAAAAACAGGCAATTACTGAGCGTACATGCCCATGTGTTATAGCTGATACTTCTTTTGCAATAGCAAAACGTTCCTTTACCGGTTTATCTTTTATATAAAATAATAAGGGTAGGATCCGCATTAACGAACCATTACCATTTGACGATTCATCAAAGTCACCAGCAAGATCGGGACGTACTTTATGCAAAACCCGTTCAATAGCGGCACGGGTAGCAATACCTACGTCAAACACTTCTCCGCGTGCAGTCCATTGTTCGTCATATAGCCAGTTAGCAAAACTATTGGCAATTTTTTGCAGGTCGTAACCATCTGCCAAAACATCGGCAAGGCAAAAAGTTAAAGAGCTGTCGTCCGACCATGTACCCGGCGGCAGATCATAGGTACCAAAGCCGATCATATCGGTCACCGGTTTTTGAGCGATACTTTCCCGCGATTTAAATTCAACGGGAACACCAAGCGCATCGCCTATAGCTACGCCAAATAATACATCCTTATAAAAACTTCGCTTTACAGTCATGATGCTAATTAACGCAACATTTTTAATATGCGGCAAATCAGCTATTGCAAAACTTATTTGGACAGATCTCTTTTTATAAATTTACGATAAAGGTATTCGGCATAACCAACGCTTACGTAATCAGGAAATTTCCAATTGGGATAATAGCGTTTTTTAATGTATTTGAGCGTACCAAAAAACAAAACGCCTAAAATAAGCAGCAATGCCAGGCCAAGTAAAATAATAGCAAATAGTACAAGTGGGGTC
The DNA here is from genome assembly GCF_036383575.1 of Mucilaginibacter sp. GTDB lineage: Bacteria > Bacteroidota > Bacteroidia > Sphingobacteriales > Sphingobacteriaceae > Mucilaginibacter. The sequence continues at coordinate 981 of NZ_DASVOB010000626.1, read as the reverse complement.
ATACTTTGGGGGAATGGGGGATTAAAGTGATAAATTAAAAGGTAAAATTTACGATGTCAATTTCTTAGGATTTAAAGAAACCCCTTATACGCCGAATAATGCACCAATGTTTACCGCTCCATAACTTATTTCCCCGAACATAATGTCATAAAAAAAGTAAGCCTCCCCAACACTCGCTGTTCGGAAGGCTTTTGACACCTAATTAGTTTAAACGTTGGTTTTCGTTTATATAAAATTAAAGTTTCCTTAACGTTTTTTAAAGCATATTAACTGGTTGTCCGGATTTTGTATACATGTGTGAAAATCAATACACTGTAAATCAAAATATTGTACGGCAATGGTCAATTATACCCACATTTTTCCCGATGTATCACGAATATCTTTAAAAATTGAAGCCCCCCGGCAGCAAAATTCAGTTTTAGAATCATTAATACCAATAGATTTTTCAGGACGTACCATCACATACAATCTTTTAAAATCGACTATATTTCCTTAAAAATCCTTTAATTTGCCAAAAGTTTAATTTCAACAATGCAAGATCTTAAAAAACTGATTGAAGAGGCCTGGGAAGACAGGAACCTGCTGAACTACAATGAATATACCAACGCCATTGAAACCGTTATTGACCGGTTAGATAAAGGCGAGATCCGTGTGGCCGAACCTATTGGCTCACGCTGGCATGTAAATGAGTGGATTAAAAAAGCGGTTGTTTTGTATTTCCCTACCAGGCATATGGAAGAAATTAAAACCGGCCCTTTTGTTTTTCATGACAAAATGAAACTCAAAACGGATTATAAGCAAACCGGTGTCCGTGTTGTACCTCATGGTATTGCCCGCTATGGTGCTCACCTGGCTAAGGGTGTTATCATGATGCCATCATACGTAAACATTGGCGCTTATGTTGATGAAGGCACCATGGTTGATACCTGGGCTACTGTAGGTTCATGCGCGCAAATTGGTAAACATGTACACTTAAGCGGT
>NZ_DASVOB010000625.1:0-8858 GCF_036383575.1 Mucilaginibacter sp. | reverse complement strand
AATGGAGCAGGACATGTTCACCTTTCCATGAAGCAGGGACTGTGAATTTACGGCGGTACCAGATGCGGTCGTGTTGTTCCATTACGCCCGACAAAGCCGATTCAACCGGGAATGGCACAAGGATAGTTTTAGATAACTTGCCTTGGGGTACAGCCTCACCGGCGGTTCCCGGCTGGTATTGCCACAGGCCGTTTAGATTCAGCCATTTTTCGCGCGCCAGCTGCGGACGGGGATACTCGGGCAATACATTTTTCGGGTCGACGTCTTTGGCAAAGCGCGTCATTAAAACGGCTTTTTTGGGCTGCCATTCCTGCGCATGGGCAAAGTATGGAAGCGCGGCGGCAGCAATGATAATAAACTTTTTAATGTTCATAATTGTAGGTTATAAAGCCGGTCAAACAGTTCCGACAAACTATTTGAGCCGGCTATATTGGTTTTTGAATTAATTATTCCGCACTAAAAATATAGGATAATTTGAACCAGTTTTAACGTTTAGTTACGTTTGATTGGTTTTGAAGAAAAGTTGATACGATTTGTTGCAGGAAGATTCTCCAAAAGCAAAAAGCAGGAAAGGTATCGGCCTTTCCTGCTTCTTATTTTGTAATATTCCTTATGTAGAGACGCATCACATGCGTCTCCCATCAGGACAAACGCACCTCCGTAATTGATCTGCATACCGGAGACGCACGTGATGCGTCTCTACAATAAAACTACTCCGCCGGCTTCACTCCCTCACTGGTCATGATCACCCGCTTGATACTACCATCTTTGTTATAATACAGATAATCGATGCAAACCGAGCGGTGAAAACTTCCGGCATCAGGTACCAGCGCGCCGTTGTGATATATAAAATACCATTTGCCTTTAAACTCAATTATAGCCTGGTGATTGGTATTGGAGTTTCCGGCAATCTCATTGATGATCCCTTTATACTCCCATGGGCCGTTGATATTCCTGCTCATGGCATAAGCTATTTTTTCAGGAAATTCATAGGCGTATGACAGGTAGTACCAACCGTTACGTTCATGGATCCACGGCGCTTCGGTGTAATGAGGCAGGGTGATGGTTTTGATCTCACCGTCAAGTTCGGTCATGTTGCTTTTCAATTTAGCGTAATAGCAAATGCCATTGCCCCAAAACAGGTAAGCTTGTCCGTCTTTATCAATGATAACCGTCGGGTCGATATCATCCCAGGAATGTTTTACAGCTTTGGTCATATCGTTAGTAACCAAAGCACTGCCGCGGGCATCCTTAAACGGCCCCAGCGGACTATCAGATACCGCTACCCCAATGGCTTTACCATGGATAGTGGCATGTTCGGCAGCCACATACCAGTAAAATTTACCATTCCGTTCAATCACCTGCGATGCCCAGGCATCGTCCTTTGCCCACTTAAATTCTTTAACATTAAGCGGCGAAGGGTGCTCTGTCCAGTTCACCATGTCGGTTGAAGTGAAGCAAGTCCAGTCGTGCATGGTATAGCCATTATGGCCGGGAGCAGCTTCATCATGCCCGGTGTACAGGTAAACTTTATCCTTATAAACCATAGCCGCGGGATCAGCTGTGTACTTATGTTTGATAATAGGGTTACCTTCGGCGTGGAAAGTGGTATCACGGGGAGTAGCTTTAACTGAGGCTAAACTGCCGACAGTTATGGCTAAAGCGATTATTTTTTTTGATATTTTCATAATGTCCTTATCGCATGTTCAAGCGTCCACGCTTGAATAATACAAAATGTGAGCATCCATGCTCACGTTATTAGGTATTTCAGGTGCGCGTAAGCGTGGACGCTTACACGAAAATGCGTTTAAGCACGGACGCTTAAACCTGCAGAAATAAAGTCATGTCATTGCGAGCGATAGCGTGGCAACCGCACGGAAGCATATCCGCCCTGTATAGTATGCGATTGCTTCGTCGTTCCTCCTCAATGACATGATTTTAATATAACTTTAAACTCCCCCGGCCCGTGTCCCCACGGGCAACATCATACCAAGATCACTTCTCTACCACGGGCCATCCATCAACCCAATCCAGCTTCTCCACTCTCAATTTTGAAATTCCCCTATCCGCAGCGTCATAACCGTGAAATATTATATAGTCCACCCCATCAAAAGTGCTTACGCCATTATGGCCTACACCATACCAATTGGCATCACCAGCCAGCAGGATACCGCCTCCTCCTTTGTTCATGGCAATGCCATCCTTATCCAGATATGGCCCTTTTAGATTTTTTGAGCGACCGATGATCATTTTGTAAGTACTCTTGGGTCCCTTACAGCAATAATCTATCGAGGCAAACAGGTAAAAATATTTATCGTGTTTAAAAATGAACGGGGCCTCAATGGCATTACCACTCGCATCAACCGGGTTACCGTCAACAGCCGGAAGATTTTCGGAGATGGCTTTTCTGCGGGTAGCGATAGTTGGGATCTTATCAAGATCTTCTGCAACGCTTAACCTGTCTTTATTCAGTTTCACCAGTTTCAATCCATCCCAAAATGAGCCGAATACTAAATAAGGTGTACCATCTTTATCGGTAATTAAATTAGGGTCGATTGCATTCCAGTTGGTTTTACCGGGGATGGATTGGACCACTTTACCATGATCAACCCATTTATAAGTCGGATCATTGGTATGCAGCGTTGTATTTGTTGCCACACCAATAGCCGAAGTATTTTTGCCGAAGGCAGATACTGAGTAAAACAGGTAGTAAGTCCCTTCATAAAGGGAAATATCCGGTGCCCAGATGTGTCCTTTAAAACCGGGGATAGCATCAACTGCCCATTGAGGCGCTGTTGCAAATACCGGCGTCTCAGCCTTCCAATGTACCCTATCAGTTGACGACCACATAGCAATGCCATTACCCGTACAAAAGATATAATACGTACTATCCTGCCGGGTCATTACCGGATCGTGCACCGATATATCAGTCCTTAGTTCCTGGGCATTACTTATAATGCCCGGGAACAATAAGGATATGATCAGAAGGATCTTTTTCAATTTATTTGTTTTTAAGCCTTACTATTTTAAAAGAGTATGGCTCAATTGCAAGCTTCAGGGTGTTTCCGGAGATATCAACCGTACTTTCAACAGGGCTAACTGCCGTTGGCGCTGTTAATGAGTTTTCAGCATCCTTAGTATCAGCTTTCAACGTAGTAACGGTAGCTTGCTTTTGATAGCCTTTTGAACCTGTAATTTTAAAGCTTACATTTTGTGCCGATGTGCTGGTATTCACAAACTTGATCACCAGTTCATTCGTATTTTTATCCAAACTGGCAGTAGCATAGCTGTCATTTTGCCCGGCTACAGCTTCGTTGTTCAAGGTGAGCGGTACTACATCCGTACCTTTGTTTAGCGAGAACAATTGCTGCACATAGTAATTTGGTGTGGCGTAGCTCTTCAGGTTATCAAACCAAATGAGGTTTGGAGTCCATTGCCAGCCTTCCACATGGGCAAAAAGCGGGGCGTATGAAGCCATGTTCACCACATCGGCATTACGTTCCAACCCGGTCATAAAGGCAGCTTCAGACAGTGCGCACTCCCAATTATTTTTATTATCCGGGTTTACTGTAGATACACTTTGTGCAGCATATTCGCCAGCAAAGATCTTAGGGCCTTTACGGTCGTAATTATCATAACGGCGGGCATTATCCCTGAACCATTTTGGTGGTGCATAGTAATGCTCATCCAAAATATCGGCACCTAAACTGCGGAATGTTGTATTTAACAGATCGAACTCCTTTCCTTCAGGCGACGGCCCCAAAGCTGATACGATCTTAATATTCGGGTATTTAGTTTTGATTGCCTTGGTGAAAATTTTCCAGCGGTCAACATATTGCGGTCCCCATTGCTCATTACCTACACCTATCATTTTCAAATTAAACGGTGCCGGGTGACCAAGGTCTGTACGCAGCTTACCCCATTTGGTGCTGGCATCGCCGTTGGCAAACTCAATCAGGTCAAGCGCGTCCTGCACATAAGGATCAAGCTTATCCAAAGGTACCAGCTCTGCTGTATTAAACTCGCAGGCCATACCGCAATTCAGGATTGGCAAAGGCGACGCACCGATATCTTCGGCGGTCATGAAATACTCCATAAAACCAAGACCGAAGGTTTGATAATAATCAGGTGCCGGGCGGTGCTTAAATTCGGTATTCCAGCGGTTGATGATATTTTCGCGTTTATCAACGGGACCTATGGTTTTTTTCCATTGATAACGGTTGTTCAATTCACGGCCCTCAACAATACATCCACCCGGGAAACGTAAAAAGCCAGGCTTCAGATCAGCCAGTTTTTGTACCAGATCGGCACGTAAACCGCCGGGACGGTTTTTCCAGGTGTGTTCAGGAAACAGGGAGATCATATCCAGATCAATGACGCCCTTACCGCTCATCCAAACATATAATTTGGCTTTTGGCGTCGTAGCGCTCGATTTAAATTTTACGCTGTAACGGTTCCATTCTTTATCTGTCGGCGTAAGTTCGGCTTTACCTATAATGGCGTCATTATCACCGTGCAGTTCAATGTTCAACTTTACGTTGGTATCACCTTCCTGTTTTGCTATCACCGAAAAGCTGTATTCCTCACCTTCCTTAACGCCCATCCCACCGCGAAAACCCTCATTCGAGAATCCGTAAAAACCAGCGTCGGTTGTGATATAGCTTTTTATAAAGTGCGCATTCTCCGGCCGCTCAACAGCACGGTTAATCACCTCTGTTCTGCCATCGCCCCCGTCCTTTTTCAGTTCTTTCCATCCCATCAAAGGCATATTGAACTCAAACGAGCGGTTTTTTACCAGTTCGGCATATACACCGCCATCGGCAGCAAGGTTAATATCCTCAAAAAATATCCCATACATGGTTGGCTGAATATGTGCTTTCACCTTATCAGCCGCAATAGTATATTGTATTTGCGCATGTACCGCCGTAAAAGTACCGGCAGCACACAGCATTAAAAAAGCTCTTTTTAACATAGCTTATTTATTTGGAGAATTTGTAAATGGTAACCGTATGGTAAGTTTGCCCCGGCTTTAACACGGTTGAAGCAAACGCAGCCTGATTTGGCGCATCCGGAAAATGCTGAGTTTCTAAACAAAACGCCGAACGGTGCGGATAAGCTTTGCCGCCTTTTCCATCTTTAGTTGCGCCGGTTAAAAAGTTACCTGAGTAAAATTGCAGTCCGGGCTCTTCAGTAAATACTTCTAAAGTGATACCGGTAACAGTACTTTTTACGGTAGCAACAGGAGTAGTAAGGTCATGCTTGTTTAAAACAAAGTTATGGTCGTAACCTTTACCATTTTTCAATTGCTCGTCGGCCACATCAATGTCTTTACCAATGGTTTTTGATGTGGTAAAATCAAACGGTGTACCTTTAACTGGTTGCAGCTTGCCGGTTGGGATCAATGTGGTATCCACAGGCAAAAATGCGTCGGCATTTATTTGCAATACGTTATCGGTAATAGTTGGACTGCCCGCGCCGTTCAGGTTAAAATAAGCGTGATTAGTTAAATTAACTACGGTAGTTTTATCGGTTGTAGCTTTGTATTCTATTTTAAGCGCGTTATCATCTCCCAAAGTATAAACTACGGTTGCTGTTAAATTACCTGGATAACCACCTTCACCATCTTTTGATACGTAAGTAAGTTCCAGTTGCGAAGTGCTCAATTGCTTAGCCGAAAATACTTTGCCATAAAAACCGTTAAAGCCGCCATGCAGTGTATTTACGCCATCGTTAATATCCAGTTGGTAAGCTTTACCATCAAGGGTAAATTTACCTTTAGCAATACGGTTACCATAACGGCCAATGATTGCACCGAAATAAGGCTCTTTTGGTTTTTGATAGCTTTTCAGCGAGTCGTAACCTAAAATAACATCAGTAGCTTTGCCGTCTTTATCGGGTACCAGCAAGCTTACCAGCCTGCCGCCATAATTGGTAATAGCCACGGTAGCACCGCTGTTGTTTTTAAGGGTGATGAGTTTTGCTTTTTGCCCTTGTACATCGGCTTCAAAATTTGCCGAATCGGGTATAGACTGGGTTGTTACCGAAGTTGAATCTTTCACGGTTGAATCAGTTGTTTTTGGATTACTGTTACAAGCCGCAAAAAGCGCTGCCGAACAGCTTAACATCATTAGTAAATTCTTGTTATTCTTCATAATTTGAGGTTGTTAGCTTGCCTTTTTAAAGCATTGCTGTTTAACTATTATAATTTCCGGAACAAATAATTGGGTTTAACTGATGGTTAGGGATCAGCGAGACCAATGTATAAAAATTAATTTATAATTGTTAAAAAAACACTTAAAATATTTAATTAAAAAAAGCCCGCCTCGCGCGGGACTTTCTTATTCAAAAATCAAATATTTCAACTAATTACCTGCAGCCCTGGCATGGTCGGCCAGGAATTGGGCAAGTCCGTTATCTGTAAGCGGATGTTTTAGCAAAGCAGTAATAGCACTCAGCGGACCAGTAATAACATCGGCCCCAAGCTTAGCGCAATTAACAATGTGCATAGCATGACGTACCGAAGCCGCCAGGATCTGTGTTTCATAACCATAGTTATCATATATCAGCCTGATATCCTCAATCAACTGCAAACCATCAGTCGAGATATCATCTAAACGGCCAATAAACGGCGAAACATAGGTAGCACCCGCTTTAGCAGCCAGTAAGGCCTGCCCTGCAGAAAACACCAACGTACAATTGGTTTTAATACCTTTTTGCTTAAAATACTTTAAAGCTTTTACGCCATCTTTTATCATGGGCAGCTTTACCACAATACGCTCATGAAGGGCAGCCAATGCTTCACCTTCGGCAACCATCTCATCAAAAGTGGTTGAAATTACTTCGGCACTTACATCGCCATCGGTAATTTCACAAATGGCTTTGTAGTGGTTAATGATATTTTCATGGCCGGTAATACCTTCCTTTGCCATCAATGATGGATTGGTGGTAACACCGTCTAATACACCCAGTTCATGGGCTTCTTTAATTTGTGCCAGGTTGGCTGTGTCAATAAAAAACTTCATTTTATAAATTATTGTACTTACCAGAATTTAGCATAAAGCATGGTAAGCAGGATAAGCGTAACTACAATTAATGCCATGGTTGATTTTTCAACCTTGAACATACTGCTCGGAATTTCAAATGCTTTAGCATTAACTTTCGGACCGGCTAAGCTGATGGCCACCATCACAATAATGGTGAACATGAACGATAAGCCCATACAGATCAGGAACGGAATTTCATAACCGCCCTTACCATTAGGGAAAGCTGAGTAAAGGAATGTTTCGTGCCCGAATAGTGCAGGAGCATAATTATTAAACAATACCGACATTAAAAAGCCTGTTATAATACCCGCAATAGCCGCTGCTCCTGTAGTACGTTTCCAGAAGAAACCTAAAATGAAAATGGCAAAGATCCCCGGGCTTATAAAGCCGGTATATTTCTGGATGAAAGTAAAGCCACCTTCACCGCCAATGCCTAAAAGGTCTTTCCAGGTAAGCATGATAGAGAAGATCAGGGCGGCCAAAATGGTAAGCCTGCCTACATTAACCATACTCTTTTCACTGGCTTCTTTGCTGATATGCTTTTTGTAAATATCAAGCGTAAAAATGGTAGAGATACTGTTAGCCTTACCCGCAAGTGAAGCCACAATAGCAGCCGTTAAAGCGGCAACCGAAAGGCCTTTTAAGCCCGTCGGCAAAAAGCCCAATATAGCCGAGTAAGCATTATCCGAATTGAAGTGACCACCTGATGCCATTTCCTGTTGTAAACCGCCGTTTTTGTATAATACGTAAGCGGCAATACCAGGTAAAACCACAATAACAGGCATAGCCAGTTTCATTAAACCTGCAAAAAGGATCCCTGTACGGGCAGTCTTCAGGTTAGCGCCCAAAGCCCTTTGGGTAATGTACTGGTTACAGCCCCAGTAGTTAAGGTTCACGATCCACTGACCGGCAAAATACATGGCAATACCAGGCAGGGCCAGGTATTTATTGATCTCAGCCTGTGGTGCGCCGGGTTTAGGTTTAGCCATCATCATCTTGAAGTGATCAGGCGCATCGCTCATCATTTTATTTAAACCCGCCATGGCATCTTTGCCCAAACCAAAATGCTCGCTCACCAAAGTAAGCGCTATATAAGTGGTAGCCAAACCGCCAACAACCAGTACCAATACCTGTATAACATCGGTAAAGCCAATCACCTTCATACCGCCAAGGGTAATGAACAAGGCAAAAATGGATAGCGCGATGATGATCTCATGCAGATATCCGCCGCCCATAAGGTTATTAATGGCCAAAGCACCCAGGTAAAGTATGGAAGTAAGGTTAACCAACACATACAACAACAGCCAGAAAATGGCCATGATAAAACTCACCGTTTCGTTGTACCGCGTATGCAGAAACTGCGGCATGGTGAAAATCTTGTTTTTCAGGTATACCGGTATAAACCATACAGCTACAATAATGAGCGCAATAGCTGCTACCCATTCGTAAGCTGCAACGGCCAAACCAACCTGGAAACCCTGTCCGCTGGTGCCAATAAATTGCTCGGCAGATATGTTTGAGGCAATCAGCGATGCACCGATAGCCCACCAGGTAAGTGAACCCTCGGCCAGGAAAAAGTCGTGACTATCAGATACCCCTTTGACCTGTTTACGGCTGTAAACCCAGTACCCGTAGCTCGTAACTACAATAAAATAGATTACGAAGATCACGTAATCGATAGTGGAAAATTTGTTCATTATTTGGTTTAAAATTTAGTTTAGTTTGCTTGTGGTTTAGTTTATATTCTTCTCGTTTTTTTATTTCACTTTGATGATCGTTTATAATATGAACCTGAATTTCATAGAATTAAGGAAT
>NZ_DASVOB010000624.1:0-3619 GCF_036383575.1 Mucilaginibacter sp. | reverse complement strand
CTGGTGAATCTGTTATGCCGCCAGGTGTACTGCAGAGTAGCTACGTTGGGAATAGATAAGCGCTGAAAGCATCTAAGTGCGAAACTAGCCACAAGATGAGACTTCCATTGAGGGTCGTAGGAGACTACTACGTTGATAGGTCATAGGTATAAAGGTGGTGACATCATAGCCGAGTGATACTAATTGCCCGAAGCTTTCTTCAGATAGAAAACAGTGTGGGTGGAACCCTAACAGGCTCCACCCCGCGAAAACAAAAACAACGAATGCTGTTGTTTTCTCTTAAATTCAATCACTTCTTTCAATAATATGTCATTTATCGAGGCTGAAAGGCCAAAGGATAAAGGCGAAAGGTATTAAAACCTTTGACCTTTTATCTTTAAGCTTTCACCTTAATAAAAAAGAAATTCAGGTGCCTATATCGGCGGTGTCTACCTCTTCCCATTCCGAACAGAGAAGTCAAGCCCGCCAGAGCCGATGGTACTGCGGTAAAACGTGGGAGAGTAGGTCGGTGCCAATCTTTATCACCTTCGATGGTGCAACAATGCAAAAGCCTTAGCAACACGCTAAGGCTTTTTGCGTTTATAAAAACTTCCCTATTAACCAACTAATCTATCTTACATATCGGCTAATTACTAAGGCTTTTTGCGTTGTCCTATTCTCGGATAAATATCTGTCGTATATTTATCTCAATGAAAAAGCCTTTACTTATCCTACTCATCGCATGCTGCAGCTTGGCGTTAAAAGCCCAAACAGCAGACTCCGTTACTAATAAATTCAATAAAATACCCTACGTGCGTTTTGATGTTTTTGCCAAATTTCCTAACGGCGATTTTGAGGAATATGTTAAACAGCATATCACTTATCCAGCAGGACAGCAGCAAAACATAAACGGAAGGATTGCTATAGCCTACAGTGTAGATGTTGAAGGTGATGTTGTAAATGCGCGGCTGTTAAGTAATTTATCTCCCGCAGTGGATAAAGAAATTTTGCGGGTTTTTAACTCTTCTCCAAAGTGGGTTCCGGCAACGTATCGTGGAAATAAAGTTGAAGTGAATATTGGGGCGATTTTTATAGTGGATGTTAATGCAATCAACAAAACAATAATCTTAACCAAACCGAAATCCGCTGTTATGTCAGATGCTGAAATAGAGAATGCTGTGTTTACAGCTGTTGAAACGCCTCCTGCACAGCCTGGCGGTATTGAAGGATTTAATGATTTTCTTAATAGAAACGTCAATTATCCACAGAGCGCTTTAGATCAAAAGATTGATGGAAAGGTTATATTGTCCTTTGTCATAGAAAAGGATGGTAGTTTGAGTGCTTTTAAGGTATTGAGATCGCCTTCAGATGATTTTAGTATTGAATCAGTAAGAGTACTTAAATTATATAAATATACCCCTGGTTCACAAAACGGAAAAAAGGTAAGGGTGCAGCAAGTAGTAGTGATAAATTATGATCATAAGAACCCCAATGATCACTCCTATAAGTACTATTAAACAATAATTAGTTTAGGTATCAATATAATTTGTTTAGTCAACGGCTAAGGCTTCATATATCTCAGCACTCAATAATCCGCTTCCACCACCATAGTGTTGGGCTATTTTAATATCAGGTTTATTGGCCTTAAAGTAAGCGCAAAGGTCTTGCTCTGATTGTTCTTCAATACCACCACCAAGTAATACGAGGGCAAAGTCCCGCGTTTTAAAAGCACTGATAGCTTCCTGGTCAGTTATGCAACCTGTGGCATTCCATTCCGGATTGTTATTTACCAGGCGTATCACCGTTTGCAAGATCTCCGGGTGCCTTCCTATCACTAATATTTGTGTTTGGTTCATTGTTTTAATTCTTATCAGCAGTGCAATAATTCTCTATCACCTTGCCCGGCTCCCCTCTTTCTGCCAAAGACAAAAAAGCGGGGCCGAACAAAGTCTTATCAATCATCATTAAAAAAATCAAAATTTCATCGGTACGTCAATCAGCAAAAACTCGGCATCTGTACCTGCTTCAATAGTAAATTTATCGGTATCCCAAATTCCTAAGGCATCGCGGCTGCTTAATGTTTCGCCATTGATAATTACTTCTCCGCTTAAAACAAATGCATAAACTCCGTTGCCTTCTTTTTTAATCGAATACTCTGTACTTACGCCCTTATCAAATTTACCCAAATGAAACCAAGCATCCTGGTGGATCCATACTCCGGCATCATCAGGATTTGGCGATAATACCTGTTGTAGTTTATTGTGCCTGTCTTCAAGATTTAATGAGATCTGGTCATAACGGGGTTCAACATTCCTTTTATTAGGGTAGATCCAGATCTGTAGAAATTTCACTTCGCTGGCTCTGTCAAAATTATATTCACTGTGGAAAATCCCGGTACCGGCACTCATCGCCTGGATATCGCCATTTTTGATAACGGCTATATTGTTCATACTGTCTTTATGTTCCAGATCACCTTCCAGCGGGATGGAAATGATCTCCATATTATCATGCGGATGTTTGCCGAAGCCCATTCCCGGGTCAACAGTATCATCATTTAATACACGCAATGCGCCGAAGTTCATCCGTTGCGGGTTGTAATAACCTGCAAAACTAAATGATTGGTAACTGTGCAGCCATCCATGGTCTGCATGTCCGCGAGTATTAGCTTTATGTAAAACGGTCTGTGCCATTGTGTGTTTCCTTTAAATTGTAATACAAAGTTAAGGGAGCCACGGCCGGCGGCACTTGATGTAGGTTAAGAAAATTAATGGACACTAATTACACGAATTGAATTGACACGAATTTGCTCGAATTTTAATTGTTCTAATTCGTGTCAATTCGGTTGAATTAGTGTAATTCGTGCTCATCTCTTCCGCACCATCTCCGCCTTCATCCTGCTGAAAAACTCAGGGGTAACGCCTATGTAGGAGGCTATTTGTTTTTGAGGCAGATGATCGATGAGGGTAGGGTAGCGTTTGCAAAAGTTATTATAACGCTCTTCGGCGGTAAGGCTTAAGCTGTCGATCAATCTTTGCTGGCTGGCTACTAATGAGTTTTCGGTCAGGATCCTGAAAAAATGTTCAAACTTGGGGATCTGTGTATATAGCTTCTCCTGGTTTGCTTTTGAAAGTAGCAGCACATCGGTGTCCTCTAATGCTTCGATATTCTGGATTCCAGGCTTTTGCGAAATGAGGCTGTACATATCGGCTATCCACCAGTCGGCAGGGGCAAAGCTGAGTACATGTTCGATGCCACTTTTATCTACCGTATATCCCCGTAAACAACCGGACGTTACAAAAGCCGAATACTTACATACCTCGCCATACGTAAGCAAAAATTGTTTGCGTTTTACTTTTTTGGGCTGCAGATAGGCCGTGAAAGTTTCCTGTTCTTCGCGGGTTAAATGGATGTGTTTTTCTAGATTGTTGAGTATCAGATTGAGCGGCATATGCAAAAATGTGTTTTATTTGGCTCATTATCGAGGGCTAAACCATTAATATATCCTGTTTTTTACAGGCTTAGGGCATTTATTTAATAAATTTTAAATTAGCTTTATCAACTGCCAAATATGCCATGCCAAAATATGCGTATGTTATGCTTATAAAGCGGTATGGATAGCGAAAAATTATCAATATGATTG
>NZ_DASVOB010000623.1:0-3714 GCF_036383575.1 Mucilaginibacter sp. | reverse complement strand
TTTACAATGAACATGCTACCGAATATTTAAAAGTTTGGATAGCTTACAATCAGGATATCCTGAATTGTATTGAAACACTGCCCCGTGATGCTTTTGTCGTTGTCAATTATTCGATGTTAATAGAAGAGGACGAACAGGTTTTTGAATACCTGAAAAGCAAGTGGAATTTAGCGTTAAAGTATTCAAGGTTCAGGGATATTTTTAAAGAACATCTTATCGGGCCTGATGTAGGCTTTGAGCAATATATCACAGATAAAAACCTCATTACCCAGGCTGTAGCATTACAGCATAAGCTTAGGGCATATATGCTAACCGATTAATATTAAATTTTTCTGCAGTTTGTTATACATCCTTGCGAAAAAAGTAAACAGATATCTGTGTAATAAAGTGTAAAAGCAGTTCAATTTGCTATACAATCGTTATTATCATGTGATAATCAGCTGATTATTTCTTCAAATTCGTTTTACGCAACATTATTAAGTATCAGTCATGGTACTTATTTAAGTAACGTAAAACCAGGGAGGAGGGATATGAAAGCTAAGTTTTTTTGCTGCTTGCCCTACAGAGTAGTCACAGGGCTTTTGATCATCATGTGCTTACACTCGCCCGGTTTTTCGCAGGCTGGGAAAGTTGGATCGCTAAGTTATTTAAAAGCCCGGAACGGTATTGGCGGATTTAATTTGGGAGGCTTCCCGACCGGTGAACAGGCGATGGGTTTAACTTATCTTGACGGCGAAGGCAGCAAGCCCGATGCCGATAGCTGTATCACCTATGAATATCATTCGGATAAACCGCTGGACCTGGAAGGCGGGTTAACAGCAAGTCATATTTGTATACGTACTTACCAGGACAAGATCGTGAACATTTACGTTTTCTTTAACCGCGATCAGGGATATAAAATGCTTAGTAAATTCCTGCACTGGTACGGTACGTTCACCGCAAAGCCTAATGATTATCAGGATGTTTATTTGTGGGAATCGCGCACGGTAAAACTATTGTTGAGCTATCACCCAGATGACGAACAGGGGATAGCTGTTTATACCTCTGTGGCCTTAACCAATGCCATAAATGCGCAGAATGCTAAAAGGTTAACGCAGTTGTTGACCAGTAATGATAAATAATTAGAGGTTTATTAGCGCTTTATACAACAGTAGCTTGATATCGTCAATATATGATTGTACAATACAGATATCAATAAAGCGCTATGGGAAAATAAGATGATAAACCCACTTGAAAATGAAAACCCAACCAACAATGCTTCCTATATACACTAATAGCTTTAAAACTATTGTAAGGATTGGTCTTCCAATATCTGCTTTTGATTGATAGCTTGGAGACGGTAAGCTATAGTGTGGTATAGCTTCATCCAAGTCTATTCTGGTTTTGGAGCGATATTCGGCTCTTACCGCGGACGGGCGTGGCTTAACAGGCTGAGGAGTTGCAGTAACTTCATCTTGCGGGTTTGGAATTTCATCATCAGCCATATCACAAAAATTTACTTTTTCTTGGAATTAGATTTAAGTACCACACTTAACTCTTGTCTAACTGGTGAAGGGCTTGGTTTGGGGGCAGCAACAATTTTTGGTGCCATGATTTTTGGCGAAATTAATTTGTTAGGACTCTTTGCCATTTATTTTGCAGGTTTAGTTGGTTGATCACTTCTTTCCCTCCTAACCGGCGAAGGAGCAGGCTTGGGTGGCGGAGGTGGTGTTTGAACCGTAGCTGGTTTTGCCATTGGTTTATGACTTATTTTGGTTACGCAATATAATCCGAATACCAATATACCTAATAAATAGGATATTCCAATACTAAATTTGGAATAATGAAAATTATTCATTCTGGTATCGTTCACCTTAATGTTATTGTCATTGATGTCTGTATACCATTTAATTATGAAGTCATTGTCTATGTTCTTTTGAGTTTGGCTGTTTTGAGGTTGATTAGCATAATAGTCTTTAATGTTTTTATAATCCTTCATTACATCTGTAGTTTCAGGAAAAGAGCAATATTTTCTTTTTAACCCGAAAAATACCCTGTATAGAAAATACATGCTTACAACTGTAGTTAATATTAAAGGATAGATAAAAAATGGTTTTGATTTTTCGAACCAAGGTACTTTGTTTTCATCATTAACAATAAAATAAACCCCGGCAACAATAAACCCCAATAAAGTTACAGGTAAGGATATGACTCCGTCATAATATCGTTTACGTTCGTTCTCATATTCATACTTTTCTTTAAGTATTGTTATCAGATTTTCTTCTGCATTTGCCATCGAATTGGGTTTAGATTGTCTTTTTACTCAAATATAAATAAAGACGCTTATTTATTCATATGAACGTCATTCATAGTTAAGCCTCTCCGATAATAGCACCATAATAAATATAAGTTATATACCAAATTGAAAGCTTGTTCTTTTATTATTCCCATAGCAGCCTGGATCTTTACCCCCTACATCACCACTCCAACCCGTAATCTCCGTGTAACAATACCCTGAATAGCCTGCGGTACATTTCAGTTTCTCCCGCCTTTTTTACATTTTTACGTTACAAAAATTTATACTGTACAAATGCAACATTGGTTAGTTAAGAGTGAGCCCTTTAAATACAGCTGGGAAAAATTTAATAAGGATGGTCGTACCTTTTGGGATGGCGTGCGCAATTACCAGGCACGTAATAACCTCAGGGAAATGAAGGAGGGCGACCTGGTTTTGTTTTACCACAGTAACGAGGGTAAAGAGATAGTGGGCATAGCCAAAGTAGTAAAGGAAGCCTACCAGGACCCTACAACTGATGATACCAATTGGGTAGTTGTTGACCTGGCACCGGTTGAGGCCCTGAAAACACCGGTAACCCTTGAGCAGATCAAGGCCGATCCTAAATTGCAGGATATTGGCCTGGTAAGGCAGGGACGTTTATCAGTAATGGGAGTAAAGCGCGAAGAGTTTGATTATATCTTAGCGCTGGGCAGTAAATGAGATCAGTAAGTACCTGCCTGAGCCGTTTGATTAAACCGGGAATCACCGCTGCCTTATTTGCATTGCCCGGGCTGGTGAAAGCACAGGATGTTTTCAAGGAGTTTCCTGATTCATTTACTGTTCCTGAAAGCTATGTTGTAAAACATGTTAAGCAAGCGCCGGTAATTGATGGCAATGTGGAAGATGCCGTATGGCAGCAGGCCAGATGGACTAAGGATTTCCAGGATATTGAAGGTCGCCTTAAGCCGCAGCCGCCGCTGCAAACTAACGTTAAAATGCTTTGGGACGATAGCTGCCTGTATGTTGCAGCACGGATCAAAGATCCGCATGTTTGGGCTACGCTTAAACATCATGATGATATTGTTTACCGCGACAATGACTTTGAGTTGTTTATCGATCCCACTAACAGCACACATAAATATTTTGAAATTGAGGTAAATGCCCTCAATACCATTTTCGACCTGTTTTTAACCAAGCCGTATCGTAACAATGGCGCTGCAGTAACCGGTTGGGATACGCATGGCTTACGTTCGGCAGTAAAGGTTCAGGGTACGCTGAATAACCCTTCGGATACGGATAAAGGCTGGACGGTTGAAATGGCTATCCCATTTAAAGCCATAGCCGGTGGCTTTAACCACGCTGTGATAAAGGATGGTACTTTGTGGCGTATCAATTTTTCGCGGGTGCAGTATGATACGAAGGTGCAGAACGGCGAATATGTGAAACTACAGGATAAT
>NZ_DASVOB010000622.1:0-2733 GCF_036383575.1 Mucilaginibacter sp. | reverse complement strand
CTGCTGGGAGCAGATAAAACGCAGTATTGACTCAACCCGACATCGCTGCGCTTGTCACCCCTCTCCGCTACGCAAAGAGGGGCTGTATTTTTTACCCTCTTTGCGTAGCGGAGAGGGTCGCCGTGCAAAGCACCGGCGGGGTGAGTCAACTCTGCACCTTGCTTTTTTCTCAGCAAATCCTCTTGCATTATTCACAAACTTTATACTATTTTAGATTTCCAATGAGCTTAAAACAACCTGTCACCCTAATTTCACATGCACTAATCCAGGCCGGGATCTGCGTGCCTTTCCTGATAATTACACTCATAATTTATGGCATCTGCCGCGAAGGAAGCGAAGTTGGGGCAGCACTGATGTATGGTTTATTTGCTATTCCGGGTTATGTGATAGCAGTTTGCAGCTACCTTATTTATAACATCATTGAAATTAAGCTAAAAAACACATGGAGTATACTCAAATATACCGCTCCCCTGTTTTTGCTGACTGTTGGCCTGGTAGCTATCGCAAGGTATAAAGAAAGTGACCGGCAGATCTTTATTATTATTATAGCAACCCTCTTATTTATTGAACCGGTTAAGATCATTTACCGGCGGATATTGAAAACTTTATAGGATACCCTCTATCGGATATCGGCCCAATCAACGTCTATTTTTGCGCAAGCAAGTCCCGGTACAAGCCAAAGTTTTCATCGTCAAAACAAACAAATATCACTTTCTCAACCACTTTATCATCTGCTAAAAAATCTTTGACTGTTTTAATTGCTATTTCCGCTGCTTTATCTTTAGGAAAATGATAAATGCCGGTGCTGATGTTAGGGAAAGCTATAGTGTGTATATCATTTTCGGCAGCGAGTTTTAAACTATTTAAATAAGCAGAATGCAATAGCTCGTCCTCTCCCCTTTTACCGCTGTTATAAACAGGACCAACGGTATGGATCACATTTTTCGCAGGCAGTTTACCGCCCGTAGTTATTACAGCCTGCCCGGTTTTGCAGCCGCCCTGCCGGGCTACTATTTTACGGCAATCTCCTAATATTTCTGGTCCGCCGGCACGGTGTATAGCGCCATCAACGCCACCGCCGCCCATTAGCGAAGTATTTGCGGCGTTTACAATGGCATCGGCCTTAATTTTTGTGATATCGCC
Source organism: Mucilaginibacter sp. (assembly GCF_036383575.1). Classification (GTDB taxonomy): domain Bacteria; phylum Bacteroidota; class Bacteroidia; order Sphingobacteriales; family Sphingobacteriaceae; genus Mucilaginibacter. The sequence continues at coordinate 1,590 of NZ_DASVOB010000622.1, read as the reverse complement.
TTGTACCAATTCAATAGTACCCATAACATTCTAAATTATAGCCAATATAACAAACCGGAAAGTGTTTTGCTTTTAGAAATATAGCTGAACCATTTTACGCCAGTAGCGGGCCCTATGTGCTTCTTCATGCCAGATATACAGGCTATTTTGAATGCCTTTGCTGGCCAGCACTGTGCTTAGATATTTATTATCCTCCAAAAAAGCATCTTCTTCGCCTACGGCCAGAATAATTTGAAGGCGCTTGATCTGGGCAATAATTTCGGAGCTGTGCAGGTCGTTCAAAAACTGGTTGGGCATGTTGAAGTACACATTTTCATCGCGGTAGCCATCAAGCAGGTCACGAAAATTACCCATGGCCTGGGTAATATCATAGCGCCCGCTCATACCTACCACTTTAACAAATACCGACGGATGTTTAAACCCAATATTAACCGCGTGATAAGCCCCCATACTGCAGCCCGCCGAAATAATTGAGCCTGCGGCGTTGAGTGTTTTCATCAACGGCACTACCTCCTGCAAAATATACTGCTCATAATGCAGGTGCCTTTCCATATGGTGGTAAGGATGGCTGTACTCATTATAAAAGCTTTCGAGATCTATACTGTCAACACAATAGATCTGCAGGTGCCCAGCTTCAATCTTGCTGCGTAACGCTTCAATTACTTTCCAGTCTTCATAATCATAAAACCGGGCCGTTCGGGTAGGAAAAAATAAAACAGAGGCGCCCGCATGGCCAAAAACCAGCAATTCCATATTGCGCTGAAGCGACGGACTGAACCACTTATGGTACTCTCTTTTCATCTTTAAAACCGCTGAAAGATGACAAATGTGTGTAAACCCTATATTAAGCTAATTTGATACTTTGTGGCATTCGCTGCAAAACCGCGTTTTTCCACAAAGTGTAACCGGAGCTGCTCAAATGCAAACCATCTTTATCATAATATTCTCGTATTGGTTTACCGGAAGCATCTATCATCTGATTAAATATATTGATGAACTGCCAGTTTTTATGGCGGTGAATTATTTCGTTTTCAATTAAGCTGTTAGTGTACCTGTATTTTTCAACAATAGGCCAGCGGGCAAGGCTTGGCTTAAGCGATATAAAATAACAGGGAATATCACCAAAAAGCCGCTCAACTTCAACAGTTAGCTGCTTAAAAAATATAAAAACCTCTTCGGGATTGCGGCCATCGCCAAGATCATTATCCCCGGCGTAAACCACTATGGATTCGGGGTTATAAGAATGAAGAATGCGCTCAAAAAACCACACACAGGCAGCCAGCGTTGAGCCACCGAAGCCAAGGTTAACAGGCTGCATGTCATCAAAATCAGCATCAAGCGTATTCCATAAACGAATGGATGAGCTTCCATAAAAAATTACCCGCGGCACATAATTAAGCTTTGTTCGCTTAATCTCCAACTGCTTCACATCCTCTTCGTACCAGATCATATTCTATTTTATAGGGCCGTATTAATTTAAGCGCTAAAGATACTACAATAGCCCTAACTTAATGTAACTATGATAAAACAATGGTGTTAAAATTGTAAAAATGGTTATTCTTCTGCCGCTTCCTCACCTTTTGTGCCCAG
>NZ_DASVOB010000621.1:0-6870 GCF_036383575.1 Mucilaginibacter sp. | reverse complement strand
CGTTGGTCAATGCTTTTGGAAGCAAGGTTGATGTACTGATAACCGGCGCGGGCATGGTGCCAACAGCCTTTGGTATGGCCCGGCAATTAAGTAACCATACGTACGACCTCGTGCTTAATCTTGGAATAGCGGGCAGTTTCGACCACAATTTCCATTTAGGCGATGTATTGGAGATTATCGAAGACACCTTTGCCGAACTTGGCGCGCAGGATGATGAGGCTTTTATCCCTATCGATAGCCTCGGCTTTGGTGAAAGTGTTTTTACACCCACAACATCGCTTGAGCAGGTTTATCCAAACTTTTTCCTGAAAAAGGCAAAGGCCATAACTGTTAATACGGTACATGGGCATGAACCATCCATCCAAAAAGTACAGCAACGATTAAACCCGCAACTGGAAAGCATGGAGGGTGCAGCTTTTTTTTACGCCTGCCGGCAGATGAATGTACGCGGCATGCAGATCAGGGCAGTGTCAAATTATGTTGAAAAACGTAACCGCGAGGCCTGGAACATTGGGCTGGCCATTAAAAATCTGAATACATTTGCCATCGACCTGGTGAGCCGGATCATTAATAGTTAAAATTCATCATGGGTCTATTTGATTTTTTTTCAAAAAGCAAACCTGTTTACACACCCTCTACCTACTTTTTAAATCACGATTTAAAAGACAAGTACTTTTTTCGCAAAATGCCTTTTTATTACTTAAACGATGAGGTTGGAATTGTCGCTATGGATAATAAAGCACCAAGGCTGATTACTTTTGATCCTTGGCCGCAACAGATTTTTTTGCATGCAACAGGCAAAATAACCACCCATGATTTTCTGATTGAAATGGCAAGCCTATATCGGGGCAAAGTTCCTGAACGTCTCGATAAAACCATTATTGAAGAATTAGAACGGCTTATCAAAGAAGAAATCGTCGATATTGCCGACGAGCCTAATAAAATCAATCCCGAATACCTGACTCCTATAAAATTTAATAAATAGCATGAAACTAACGCTCGGATTTTCGCCCTGCCCTAACGATACCTTTATTTTTGATGCCCTTATCCACCATAAAATTGACACTGAAGGCCTGGAGTTTGAAGTGTTTTATGATGACGTGGAAACGCTTAACCAAAAGGCCTTCCGTGGCGAGCTGGATATTACCAAGCTAAGCTACCACGCTTTTGCTTACGTTACGGATAAATATGTACTGCTTGACTCGGGCAGTGCATTAGGATTTGGTGTAGGCCCATTGTTGATTTCGGATTTGGAAATTCCGGTTTCAGATTTAGAGAAAAACCTGATCAACGATCCAAAATCAGGGAGCCGAAACCCATTAATTGGTATTCCGGGCAAATATACCACAGCTAACTTCTTGTTAGGCCTTGCATTTCCGGAGGCTACCAATAAACAAGAGCTGGTATTTTCTGAGATAGAAGATGCTTTGCTTGATAGCCGCATAGATGTTGGCCTGATAATTCACGAAAACCGCTTCACCTACCAGGACAAAGGCCTCAAAAAGATCATCGATCTTGGCGATTACTGGGAAAAACGTACCGGCTGTGCCATTCCGCTGGGAGGCATTGTCGCTAACCGTAACTTACCGTTGGATGTTCAGCATAAAATAAACAGGGTGCTGCGTAAATCGGTTGAATTTGCTTTTGCCAATCCAAAATCAGGCTTAGAGTTTATTAAACAGCATGCCCAGGAAATGAGCGAGGAAGTGATGTACAAACACATTGAACTTTATGTAAACCAATACTCGGTTGAACTGGGTGAAGAAGGCCGTAAAGCTATCAACCTGATGTTTGATACCGCTTTGGAGAAGGGGATCATACCGGAGATAAAGGACGGGATATTTTTGACTGCCTAATTACTGGCGTGGAATATGATACGGATGTATGAGATGGTTGTGATAAATATTATGCTTGTTTTAGTTATATTTGTATAGAAGGGAGGATTGAACATGAAGACAACAAAAATTAAAATAGAGGAGCTCAAAACTCCATACATGCCACCAATACCTAAATCATATTCGGTAGAAGAAATTTTGGCCGCTGGAGGTGCTACAGCGTTTGCAAATAAAATGGGTAAAAATCCGGAGAATATCGAAAAGGCCCTTGAGGCTTTGCCTGATGAGGGCTTTTTAACCGATGAAGATGTCAAAGCTGCACTTGAAATTTTGAGAGAGAAAAGATGAATTTATTGCTTGATACCAACATTTTCATTTTTATATCAAGATATCCCAAACTGAAACTTTTAAGTACGGTTATCAACCCAGATAATCGAAAATTGTATGTCTCTGTTGTTACCATCGCCGAATTAAGATCTATTGCACTTCAAAACAATTGGGCAAAAGAAAAATGGGATTTTATTCAACCAATAATAGATGAATGTTATCAGGTAGAAGCAACACAAACGCTTGTTAATTCTTACTCACAAATCGATGCCTATTCCCAACGTCGCAACCCATCCTTTCAAGAGTATAGCTTTGCTACCCCACGCAATATGGGTAAAAATGATTTGTGGATAGCGGCAACAGCTGCGTTATTAGGATTGACACTTGTAACCACCGATAAAGATTTCGATCACCTGCACCAGGTTTTCATGGAGGTAAAACGCATTACGCCAGAAACTTTAATATAAAAGAAAAGGATGCACGAAAATGCATCCTTTTCTTTTATATATCTACCCGATCAATTATCAATACAACAACTGATCATACGGGTACCTTTCTGTATGTATGGCTTTCACCTCGTCATATAGCAAAGCCCTGAACTCATCCACATTTTCTTTTTTCGTTGCCGAAATAAATATAGCTGGTGCATTGTTTTTAGCCATCCAGCTTTGTCTAAAATCTTCCAATGTTAATGGCTCTTCCTGCGATACCTGGTGATCTTCAGGTTTAAACGCATCTATCTTGTTAAACACAGTAATGATGCGTTTGTCAATAGCGCCGATATCTTTCAAGGTTTCGTTAACCGTATGGATCTGATCTTCAAAATTGGGGTGCGAAATATCAACCACATGGATCAGGATATCCGCCTCGCGGGTTTCATCCAATGTTGATTTAAAGCACTCGACCAAATGGTGAGGTAGTTTACGGATAAACCCTACCGTATCCGACATCAGGAAAGGCAGATTCTCTATCACAACCTTCCTTACCGTAGTATCCAGTGTAGCAAACAGCTTATTCTCAGCAAATACTTCCGATTTGGCTATCATATTCATGATGGTCGACTTACCTACGTTGGTATAACCAACCAGGGCTGTACGCACCAGTTGATGACGGTTTTTACGCTGGGTTTCGTTCTGCTTATCTATTTGTTTTAGCTTTTCCTTTAACAAGGATATTTTATTCAGGATCAAACGGCGGTCGGTTTCAATTTGTGACTCACCCGGTCCACGCATACCAATACCACCTTTCTGACGCTCTAAGTGGGTCCAAAGGCGGGTAAGGCGGGGCAGCAGGTATTGCAATTGTGCAAGCTCAACCTGGGTTTTGGCCTGGGCTGTTTGCGCCCGGCTTGCAAAAATATCCAGGATAAGGTTATTCCGGTCCAGGATCTTTACCTGCAGTTCGTTCTCAATATTACGCAGTTGCGACGGCGAAAGGCCATCGTCAAAAATAACTATATCAATTTCTTCTTCTTTAACGTATGCTTTAATGTCTTCCAGTTTACCGGAACCAACAAAGGTTGCCCTGTCCGGGCGCTGTAGCTTCTGAGTGAAATGAGTTACCGTTAACGCTCCCGCGGTGCTGGCCAGGAACTCCAGCTCTTCCAGGTGTTCTTTCTCAATCTCGTCAGTTTCATTTGGTGTTATTACACCAACAAGTACAGCTTTTTCCTGCTTCACAGCAGTATCATAAAATTTTTGCTTCATTAATTACAATATATCAATCCAAATGCCAATTAAATAAATGTACGTAAACGGGGCTGTGAAATAAAATTTTAATGTCAAAATAACATGGTGAAGGTCAATTAGTGACATGGATTACATTTTAGCAAAAAAATAAAATGGCTAAAAAAATTTGCTTTTAAATGTTATGTTAATTGTTATTTTTGATTTGATTAAACCTCATCACGATGAACAGGCTCTTACCGCTGCTTGGAGCAGCCCTATTTGCGTTACCGGTAAACGCCCAAAAAACCGCCCCCCCTTCTAAAGTTTTACCTTTTGGCAAAATTGAAATCGCCGACCTTGAAATGGCCAAATGCGATTTTGAGCCCGATGCCAATGCCGAAGTCCTTTTTAACAAAGGCGATGTTTATTACGATAGTTCATTTGACATTAGCGGCGAGTATCATAAGCGCATCAAGATCTTTAATGATAACGGCAAAGATGAAGCAAACATCCGCATTGAATATTACGGCGGCAACCGGCTGGAGTATATCACCGACGTACAGGCCGAAACCATTAACCTGGTTAACGGAAAGCCCGAAATAACCAAGCTGGATAAAAAGCTAATCTATACCCAAACTATCGATAAGGTGCGCAATGCCATTGTATTTTCAATGCCAAACGTTAAAGCGGGTTCGGTAATTGAGTACAAGTATAAATATCATACTGTTTCGATAAGCAATTTCCCATCGTGGGATTTTCAGCAAAAAATACCGGTAAGGTACAGTGAGCTGGATACCTCTATCCCCGATCTGTTATATTTCCGCACGGTGAACCATGTTTGGATGCCTTATTCAAAGGAAACCCATAAATCAGATGCCCGCACCATGCCTGGCACAAATCCTTTATCTTATAATGACGAAAAAGATTTCAGGGTGATGGAAAACATCCCGTCACTGCATGATGAGCCTTACATGCGCTCATATACTGATAATATCATGTCGTTACAGTTTAACCTTACTTCGGTAAAGTCAAGCTATGGTTTTTACAAATCATATTCAGATACCTGGGCTAAAGTGGGCGGTATTATTGCCGACGATGAAGATTTTGGCGGCCAGTTAAAACGTAAATTAAAAGACGAGGAACCTATTATCGCCAAAGCCAAAACCTTTAAAACCGAGGATGAAAAAATAGCTTATGTTTTTAACCAGGTAAAAACCCTCATGAAATGGGATGGCGTTGACCGCTGGTATACCAATGATGGTACCTACCGGGCCTGGGAAAAGAAAACCGGCAACTCGGCCGAGGTTAATATCATTTTATATCACCTGCTTAAGCAATCGGGCATTAAGGAGATCTACCCTATGATCGTGAGCACCCGCGAACACGGAAAAGTAAACCGCTTCAATACTTCGCTTTCGCAATTTAACCGGGCAGTGGTTTATATTCCGGTTGATAGCACAAAAGAGTATATACTTGATGCTACAAACAAATACAATTTGTATAACGAAACACCCGATATGCTGCTGAACTCATCAGGGTTGTATATTGATAAGCAGGCCAACGCGTATGATATGCTTTATATCACAAAAGAGACCCCGGCCAGGCAGGTGGTTATGATCAATGCCGACATCAAGGCTGATAGCAAAATGACGGGAACAGCCGACATCAGCAGCTTTAGCTATCACAAAATAAACAGCGTTGAACGTTATAAAACCGACGGCGAAAAAAAATATATCGACTACATAAAGGCTAACGACAATAACCTTAAAATATCTTCATTAAAAATGAAGGATATGGAGACCGATACCCTTCCCCTGGTACAAAATATAGCATTTGACCTTGAACTCACCGGCTCCGACGGAACCTATATTTATTTTAACCCTAACCTTTTTACCCCTATCCGCACCAACCCTTTCCTGAGCGAAAAACGCGCTACTGATATTGACTTTGGGCATCGTAACAGGTATGAAATAAACGGAACCTATAAAATTCCGGCGGGTTATAAAGTTGATGCCCTGCCAAAAAGCATCCGTATGGTTATGCCCGATCAAAGCATAAGCCTTAAACGTTTTATTGCCGAGCAGGATGGAACGATCATAGTAAGGTATGTTATTGCATATGAAAAAGCTTTCTATGAAAAAGACAGCTATCCTGAGCTAAGAGAGTTTTATAAACAGATGCAGGATATGCTTACCGAGCAAATAGTACTTAAAAAATCCTGATCGCCAACATGAGCACTAAATACTTTTATAGACTGCTAACTGTTGCAGGCATACTCATTTTATCAACCAAAAGCTACGGACAGGATAAAAACATCCCGAAAGAGTTTTATATAGCATCAACCATTCCCGATTCATTGAAAGAGGAAGCAAATTCGGTGGTGCGGTATTCATCAGACGAGGTTACTGTAAAAGCGCCTGGTAAAATGATCATGAAGCACCATGCTATCATCACCGTTTTAAATGAAAAAGGCGATGCCGCTGCACAACTTGGCCTGGGTTATGATAAAAAATTCAGTAGTGTTGATGATGTGCAAATGCTGGTTTACAACGCCGGCGGAACGATGATAAAAAAATATCACAAGAGTGATTTTTATGACCACGCCGCTACCGATGGGATCTCTATTGTAACTGACGACAGGATGCTGGTCATAGAGCATCCGATATCTGCATATCCAACTACTATCGAAGTGATTTTTGAGGAGGACATGAACAGCTACCTTGACCTTGGCGAATGGGAGATCCAACGGTCGGAGCGGGCAGTCCAGAACGCGGAGTATACCGTTCTGGTCAATCCTTCGGTTGGTTTCAGGTATATAAATAAGAATACTACCATTAAGCCTGAAAAAACATCTGCCGGCGAATTTGAAAAGTACACCTGGCATGTAAAAAACATAAAAGCTGTAAAGCTCGAAGATGATGCCGAATCATGGCAGGTTATGCCGCGGATCATGTTTGCAGCAAACTCATTCCAGTTTGGTGGTATTCCCGGCGATATCAGCACCTGGCAAAATTTTGGCAAATGGCTGCAGGCCCTCAATG
>NZ_DASVOB010000620.1:0-4560 GCF_036383575.1 Mucilaginibacter sp. | reverse complement strand
GTTAAGCAACGGTTATATTTTGTGGGAAGCGAAGTAAGATGTTGCTCTTCGCCATTGTTGTCAATATCGAAATCTATAATAAAAAAACGTCATTGCGAGGTACGAAACAATCCCAAACTATACAGAGCGGCTCTGCTTATCGGGGATTGCTTCGTACCTCGCAATGACATAAGGAAAAATAATTTTACAAACTTAATAACTCACTAATTCAATAATTGTACATGTCTCCCCGTTTAAAAAAAATATTTCTGATCATGACCGTTGTGGTACCGTTTATATTGTACTGCGTTTATTATTATGGTATGATGATCAAGAATGCGCCGTATCGATTCGTTGATTTTCAGTCGATCAGTTTTCAGTATGGTTATAAAGATAGCCTGGTAAATAAATATGATTCACGTACAGGTATGTTCCAGTACCTTGACAAGCGCGATTCACTTGTGAAAGAGCATTTACATTTAACAAAAGACGACCTGTTGTACCTGCACCGTAAGGCTGCTGATCTTGGTTTTTGGGATTTCCCGTCGAAAGAAATTGGTGATACATCGGCTACGGCTTCAAAAAAAGCTGTTAGATATATTATTGAGTTTAAATACAAGGAAAAAACCAAGCGCGTGATCTTCGATAGCGATTATTTTGGTAACGCTAAACTGATTGATGCCAACCAGCGGTTGATTGAAGAGATAAAGAAAAAGCTTACTGACGTTGAAGACCGCGGTAAAAAATAAAATACAGGTATGTTGTTTATTTAATAATCAATCCCTATATTTGCACCTCGAAATTTAAAACAATATTTAACAAACATGTACGCAATAGTAAGTATAGCAGGACAGCAATTTAAAGTTGCTAAAGACCAGCAGATCTTTGTACACAGGCTACAAGGCGATGAAGGCGCTAATATTGAATTTGACAGTGTATTGTTAGCAGAAAACGAAGGTAAATTCAAATTAGGTTCTGATTTGAAAGGTGCTAAAGTATCGGCTAAGATCGTGTCACATTTAAAAGGTGATAAAGTAATTATCTTCAAAAAGAAAAGAAGAAAAGGTTACAAAAAGAAAAACGGTCACCGTCAGCAATTTACCAAGATCGAGATCACCGGTATTACATTATAATTAAAGGTTAAACCGGAGTTGTTCTGCAATTCCATAAAAATATAAGAAATGGCACATAAAAAAGGGGCCGGTAGTTCCAGAAACGGTCGTGAGTCACATAGCAAACGTTTAGGTATCAAGATTTTCGGTGGTCAGCCAGCAATTGCAGGTAACATCATCGTACGTCAGCGTGGTACTAAACACAACCCAGGTTTAAACGTTGGTCTTGGTAAAGATCATACTTTATTCGCTTTGGCTGAAGGTATCGTAGTTTTCAAAAAGAAAGCTGATAACCGTTCATACGTTTCAGTAGTTCCGTTTGAGGCTGAAGTTGAAGAAGTAGCTGCACCTGCACCAAAAGCAAAAAAAGCCGCTGTAGCTGTTGAGGCTCCTGCTGCTGAAGAGGCTCCAAAAGCAAAGAAAGCTGCTGCACCAAAAGCTAAAAAAGAAGAAGCTGCTGATGCTGCTGAAGAAACTGTAGCTGAGTAATCAGTTAACAAATATTAGGATATAAAAAATCCCGGTCAGTTTTGATCGGGATTTTTTGTTTTGAGGTTATTCATTAGATGAGAAGCAAACGGTTATAGGTATACTATATACTACCCTGACTGGTTTGCCATGAATGAGGCCAGGTTTCCATTTAGGCGAACGGCCGATGTATTCGATATAAGCCTTGTCCATTGCGCTATTTCCGCCACGAATTGCTTTAAGATGGGTCAAACTTCCATCTTTTTCTACAATCATTTGTATAATGACACGGCCCTGTATATTTTCGGTTGTGTCTAACGGCGGCATGGGTATCTTTGAAAGATAAGCACCCATTTTTTCCAATCCTCCGGGAAATTCCGGTACCACATCAGCCGAGGTGTAAATAGTTGTATCTGGTTTAGCATGTTCCTTTTTTGATTTGCCTTGGGCAAACAGTGTTATAGGAAACATAATCAAACCAAATACAAACAGGTTTCTCATTATTTTATTCGATGATCAGCTTCTTCAAATAATAAGTATCGGGGTCAATAATCGGCATACTTTTGCTGGTTACTGTTATTCCCTTTTTGTCAAGTGTATAAGGCTTGGTAACACCATCAATAGTGATATCAACGGGCAAAGGCATATCTATATTCAGGAGCTGAACCTGGTACTTATCACCGCGCTGGGCTTTCACGTGCACTTCCAGTTTATTGATGGAGTAGATATACAGATCAAACAACGGTTTCAGATCTTTGCCTGCAGCTTTGCTGAAATACTGGATCACATCATCTGTACTGGCCAAATTGCTGTAAGTATAGCGCGGATCGGTAACGAAACCTTTAAGGGTAGGGAAGAAGGTGCTATCGCCCATAATATACCTGAGGGTGTGCATAAAGAATGCACCCTTACCATAGATATCTCCGTTGTAAGCCGATTCTTCATCGATGTCTTTTCCCATTACAATAGGAACCTTATTGCCGAACGATAACGCTGAATTTTGGAAGAACTTGATATAAGCTTTTTCACCCTCAAATTCCCTTACATAAAGAGCGTCACCGTAGGTACAGATCCCCTCGTGGATCCAGTAATCGGCCCAGTCTTTGGCGGTTACTTTATTGCCCCACCATTCGTGACCAAACTCATGGTGCATTAAGCCGTCATAATCTTCACCGCCAACTTTTGTATATTTAAATTTGGCGCCATAGGCATTCATGGTTTGGTGCTCCATACCCAGGTGAGGAGTTTCAACAATCCCTATTTTTTCTTTTACCCAGGGATATTCGCCAAAATATTTCTCATGTTCTTTGATAGTTTTTACAAAGATATCCACGTGGTGTTCGGCTTTCGCAGCATGTTCCTTTAACACATAAAATTGAATAGGAACCTGGTGACCATCAACAGTTGTATATGGTCGGGTGACAACGGTATAATCACCGGCATTAAACAGTATACTATAATTGTTGATGGTGTATTTGGTTTGCCAATGGAATGTTGCTGTTTCCTTTTGTTTAGTTACACCTTTTAACAATCCCGGCCCTGCTACTACAAGGTTTTTGGGAACGGTGATGAACATATCCACGCCCTCGTTAGGTTCGTCGGAAGGGTGATCCTTACAAGGGAAATACAATTTGCCGCCTGTGCCTTCGGCGGTAATAGCCATCCATTGGTGCCCGGTTGAATCACGGGTCCAGATAAAGCCATCATCCCATGGTGGCCTACGGGCAACATGGGGTTTGCCGCCGTAAATTACTTTTACACTTGCTTTACCGGCAGGCAACTCTTTGGCTGTATTGATGGTAATAAGGTTGTTCTTGTAATCAAATGACTCCTGCTTTCCATTTACCAAAACCTTACTGATACTTAATGAATCCAACAGATCAAAAAGTAAAACTTTGGTGGGGTGGGCCATGATCACATCAACGGTGGTAAAACCATCAATAGTTTTCTGCACGGGATCAACAGCAAGCGAGATGGTATAATGGCGCACGTCCATTATAGCTTGCTCGGGTTTCAGTTTTCCGCCCGAGGTTAGGGTTTGGGCGTGCAGAGCGACTGATACTAACAAGATTACTAAAACACAAAAGATCTTTTTCATTTAACTATTTGAGCTAACCGTTTGATTTTTAATTTAATGTTTTAATATAAATTAATTCTCCCTCACCAGCAAGCCATCGGCAAAATCGCGAAGGTATTGTTTATGGTCTTCAGGGAGATTAATGGCATCGAGGGCAGCAAAAGCTTTATCTGCATAGGTTTGCATGGCTTCTTCAGCGTACAGCCTGATATCAAGCTGGTTATATACGTCAGTGATAATTTTAACCTTTTCTACGCTGTCAAATTCGGTTGCGCTTAGCCAGTGATTTAAAGTTTGTGCCTGGGTATCTTTAGCCAGTTCAAGGGCGCGGATAAGCAAAAAGGTTTTTTTATTGGAGATAATGTCTCCGCCAACCTGTTTGCCAAACTTTTCGGGATCGCCGTAAACATCCAGTATATCATCCTGTAATTGGAATGCGATACCAAGGTTTACTCCGAAGGAATCGATGAAATCAGCATCAGCCAATGCTGCGCCACCAATGATAGAGCCGATCTTTAAAGTACCACCGAGCAATACCGCTGTTTTAAGGCGGATCATATTAATATACTCCTCGATACTTACGTCATTACGTTGTTCGAAGCTCATATCAATTTGCTGGCCTTCGCATACGCCGGTAGCAGTATCGTTAAAAACATCAAGTACTTTACGTAAAATACTGTCATCAACTTTCATCATCATGCGGTTAGCCTCCACCATCATGGCGTCGCCCGAAAGGATGGCCACATTGGCATTCCATTTTTCATGCACGGTTGCTTTACCCCGGCGTAGCGGAGCTTTATCCATGATATCATCGTGCATCAGTGTGAAATTATGGAATACTTCTATAGCCAGCGCGGGCTCAATTGCCTTGTTAACGTCGCCGCCAAAAAGATCGCAGGCCAGCAGGAGCAGGGCAGGGCGCAT
>NZ_DASVOB010000619.1:0-2682 GCF_036383575.1 Mucilaginibacter sp. | reverse complement strand
GGAAGTATCTAAACCGTACTATTACAGCGTTTACCTGGCCGATTATGATGTAACAATCGAAATTACGCCAACCGAACGCGCTGCAAGCTTCCAGTTCACTTTCCCTAAAAGTGAGAGCTCACATATCGTGATCGACGCTTTTGATAAAGGCTCATATGTAAAGATCATTCCTGGTGAACAAAAGATCATTGGTTACAGCACCAAAAACAGCGGCGCGGTACCTGCCAACTTCAAAAACTATTTTGTTATTTATGTAGATAAACCATTCGCGCTGGCTTCAGCATGGCACGATTGGAAAAAAGATGATGGCCAACTGGAATATACCGGCGATCATGCCGGAGCAGTGATCACCCTGAAAACCGCTAAAGGTGAAAAGGTCCACCTTAAAGTAGCTTCTTCATTCATCAGCATTGAACAGGCCGAACTTAACCTGAAACGTGAGATTGGTAATGATGATTTCGCAGCAACCTGCCAAAAAGCAAAAGATACCTGGAACAAAACCCTGAGCCGTTTGGATGTTGAAGGCGGTACTATCGATCAAACCCGTACTTTTTACAGCAGCCTTTACCGCATGCTTTTCTTCCCCAACAAAATGTATGAGGTTGATGCCAGCGGACAAAACGTACACTATAGCCCGTTCAACGGTAAAGTTGCGCCGGGTTATTTATTTGCCGGTACAGGTTTCTGGGATACCTTCAGGGCGCTTTACCCTTTCCTGAATTTGGTTTATCCATCCATCAATAAGGAAATGCAGGAAGGCCTCATCAATGACTATAAAGAAGGCGGCTGGCTGCCCGAATGGTCGAGTCCGGGCTATGCTGATTGTATGATCGGTAATAACTCAGCATCGGTAGTGGCCGAAGCTTACCTGAAAGGTTTGCGTGGTTACGATATCGAAACATTATACCAGGCCCTGAAACACGGTGCTAACAATGAAGGCCCTAATGCTACCGGTCGCCGTGGTGTACAGTATTATAACACTTTGGGTTATGTTCCATATAATGTTAAGATCAACGAAAATGCTGCCCGCACTTTGGAGTATGCTTATGACGATTTTGCGATTTACCAGTTAGGTAAGGCTTTAGGCAAACCCAAAAAAGAAATAGAGATCTATAAAAAACGCAGCCAAAATTATCGCAACATATTCGATCCTGAAACTAAACTGATGCGCGGTAAAAACCAGGACGGCTCATTTGAGACCCCTTTTAATCCGTTAAAATGGGGCGATGCCTTTACCGAAGGGAACAGCTGGCATTACAGCTGGGGCGTGTTCCACGATATCCAGGGTTTAATAAATCTGATGGGTGGTAAACAGCAGTTTGCTGCCAAACTGGATTCGGTATTTGAAATGCCGCCGGTATTTGATGACAGCTACTATGGCGGCGTGATCCATGAGATCCGCGAAATGCAGATAGCCGGAATGGGCCAGTATGCACATGGTAACCAGCCAATCCAGCACATGATCTACTTATACAACCACGCCGGCCAGCCATGGAAAACTCAATACTGGGTTCGTGAAGCCATGAACAGGCTTTACAGGGCAACTCCTGATGGCTATTGCGGCGACGAGGATAACGGACAAACATCAGCCTGGTATATCTTCTCGGCCATGGGATTTTACCCGGTTACCCCGGCCAGCGACCAATATGTTTTAGGTGCCCCGCTGTTTAAAAAAGTGACCGTTAATTTAGAGAACGGCAAAACCATCACCATCAACGCGCCAAAAAACAGTGCAGATAACAAGTATGTAAACACACTTACTGTTGATGGCAAACCATATACTAATAACTGGTTAAGCCATAAAGGGTTATTAAATGGTGCAGTGCTTGATTTTGATATGCAGGCCGCCCCGAATAAAGACCGTGGTACCAAAGATGCCGACGTGCCTTATTCAATGAGTAACGAGAAATAATCCCACCCAACCCTCCCCAATGGGGAGGGCTTTTTGTAGAGACGCATCACAAGCGTCTCCCGCTATGCAGGTTAAATATGTATGGCGGGAGGCGCAGGTAATGCGTTTTTGGTTTTAGGGAGAATTATGTTGCCTGAATAATTTTGTTTTTTGCCTACATTTAGCAATCAACACTAAACCATGAAATATCTTTTACTTTTCATATTTATCACAACTACTTGTATTGTTAAAGCGCAGGATTTTGCGGCTTTAAAAGCGGAACAATCAAAAGCCGAACAGATCATATTGAATGATGAAGACCGGAAGGTGATGATGTCATTTTATGATCTCAATGCTAAGAGGTCTAAAGACAAACTAAAACTAATAGAGTCTGTTAAAGCAAATGCCAATAAGCATATTCCACCTGTATTATTTACTATGGCCATGGTTTTATTTGGGCAGGAAAAATACAGCGATGCCTGCTTTTGGTTTTACGTAGCGCAATTAAGGGCAAGGTATGATGTAAATCGCAGCTCGGATAAAACGGTATCAGCGGCCGACTGGAATGGCCCCATCGGACTGTACATAAACGAATATGCGTTTAAACATTTGGATACTTTAGAAAAGGTTGTTCCCAAAGTAATAGATTATGTAACTACAAATGATGAATTATATGACCAGCGATGGATCAACCTTTTATCAATGAAAAATAAGATAAGAGACGAAGATATAGATAAGCTTAGCGTTGATAAAAGCCAGTGGCCTGCCATTAAGAAAGAAACTGTAGACGG
>NZ_DASVOB010000618.1:0-8443 GCF_036383575.1 Mucilaginibacter sp. | reverse complement strand
CCCTAACCCGGGCATGTCCGAGCGGTATTTTAACTTGTTTGGATTCAATGCACCCGCATGGTCGTTATTTTGGGAGTACGTAGCCAATATTGCGTATGCGCTTGTGCTTTACCGCCTTGCCCGGCGCTATTTGATAATGCTTGTCGTGATCTCGGCGGTGGGTATCTGCTATGTGGCCGGTCGTTCGGGTAATTTGATGGGCGGCTGGAGTGGCGGCACTTTTTGGGATGGAGGTGTGCGGATAGCTTATTCTTTTACCGCTGGTTTGCTGGTTTACCGGTATAACCTGATCATCAAAAACAGACTTGGCTTTATCGGTCTTTCGATTTTATTGATGCTGGCTTTCCTGATGCCGTTCTCATCCTGGAACTGGCTTAGCGAGCCTTTCGTAGTGATCATTTATTTTCCGCTACTGGTGGCATTAGGGGCAGGTGCTGTTCTTAACGATGGCTTACGTAAAGTATGTGTTTTTTCGGGCAATATCTCCTATCCGCTGTATATGACACATTACGTAGTGATGTGGTTTTTTGGTAGCTATTATGCTGCGAACAAGCCCGATGCTATGCACCTGGCGTATATTATTATACCCGGTTTAATCATATTGATTGCATTTGCCTATCTTGTTATGAAGGTGTACGATGTTCCATTACGTCGTTATTTAACTGAAAAGAGAAAGCAAGCCGTTAAGTAAACAGAAGGTGTATTCTCTAATTTAATCAAAGGTTAAAAGGAGTCCTCCAGCACAGGCAAGCTTAAAACCTGTATGTTTAAAGCGCTGAAAAAGTGTTTTTTATACACGAAAAAAACTATTTTTACAAATGGTTTTTTGCAGTTTTTTAACCAGTTTTGTTGGTGTGCAGAAGACTTTGGCACAATGAGGAAAACGTTAGTTATTGGTTGGCTTGTTATACTTTTTGCTGTTGTTGGCGCACTATTTTGGTATAATGAGCTGCAATATCAGCTGCCCACGCCTATCCCGGAAAACTACAAGCCGGTAAAACAAGGTTCAATAGTCTCTATCAATCCAAAGCATTTTAAAGATCACAGCAAGCCTCTGTTCCTGCATTTTTTTAATCCGGGTTGTCCCTGCTCCAGATTTAATGTTAAACAGTTTAAAGCTATTGTTGAGCAATATCGTGGGCAGGTAAATTTTGCTATTGTGATCATGAGCAGCAAGCATTTTACTGAAAGCGAGATCCAGGATAAGTTCGGCATGAAGCTTCCGGTAATATTTGATCCTTCCGTTGCCGAAGCTTGCGGGGTTTATTCAACACCACAGGTTGCGCTAATTGATACTGCAAGCAAATTATACTATCGTGGTAACTATAATGTAAGCCGTTACTGTACCGACGAAAAAACAAGTTTTGCCAAAATAGCAATTAACGGTTTACTTAGTAGCAATACCCGACTCACATTTAATAAATTGGCACTAATATCATATGGCTGTCGGTTGCCCGATTGTCATAATTAACATACCCCCTAAGTTTTAAATAATAGTGACTGCAGCCATAGCCCAAAACATCAATTTTCAAACAGAGATCAAAGACCGCTCAGACAGGTTAATGAATTACTTTTTGCCTGTGCATTTTATAGTTGGTTTAGCACTGGCCTTTTTTTATGATACCTGGCTTATAGCCTTTGGAGTAGGGGGCCTTTGTTTGCTGGCTTACTATACCGCAAAAATAGCTTTGCCTCAATCTGCTCTGTATCAATACGTGCTGGCTACCGTGTTGGGTATTTTTATGGCCCAGTACATTTACCAGATGCATGGCATGTTTGAGATGCACTTTTTTGCCTTCATTTCAAGCGCGCTGCTTATCACATACCAAAACTGGAAATTGCAGATCCCGCTGCTTATCGTAGTTATTATACACCATGCTACTTTCAGTTACCTGCAGGATATCGGGTACGGGAATATTTTTTTTACCCAACTCAATTATTTTGATCTCCAAACGTTTGCTATCCACGTACTACTTACAGGGGTAATCATGTTCATATGCGGGCTTTGGGCATATCAGTTGCGCAAATACAATGAATTAAGAATTGTGCAAACCCTCGAAATGGTTGATCTGCAGCGCGAAGCCCAATTATCGCTTGAGCGTAAGCATAATGAAGAGGTTTTGGCCGCAGCAAACGAGGAGCTTCATCATTCCAACCATGAACTTCAAAAAGCACGTCTCGCCGCCGACCAGGCCAACCAGGAAAAGAGTATCTTCCTGGCTACCATGAGCCATGAGATCCGTACACCTATGAATGGGGTTATCGGTATGTCGGCATTATTGAATGAAACGGAACTTAATGAGGAGCAGCGGATGTTTACCGAAACCATCATCAACTGCGGCGAAACACTCATCCATGTGATTAATAACATCCTCGATTTTTCGAAGATAGAGGCGGGCAGTCTCGACCTTGAACAGGAAGACTTCAACATAAGGCAAAGCATTGAAGATGTAATGGATATGTTTGCCGTTAAAGCCGGACAAATGGGGCTCGACCTGGTTTACGAGATCGATGAAGATATCTCGCCCAGTATCATTGGCGACCCATTACGACTTAAACAGGTTCTTATAAACCTTGTAAACAATGCCATTAAGTTTACCGAAAAAGGCGAAGTGGGGATTAGGGTCAGCTGTTTGGAAAAACAGCCTGATGGCTTGCTGAAATTGCAGTTTGATGTTTGGGACACCGGTATAGGCATCCCGAAAGATAAGCTGCACCGTTTGTTCCGTGCCTTTTCGCAGGTGGATTCATCTACCACACGTAAATATGGCGGTACCGGTTTAGGTTTAGCCATATGCCAAAAACTGGTTACGCTGATGGGGGGCACCATAGGTGTTTTAAGCTTACCCGGCGTTGGGGCAAAGTTTACCTTTACTATAAACGCTTATCCCGGAGATATATCTCATCAACAATCCCCAAGCTTTGACCTTACCGAATTACACGGTAAAAAAGTATTGGTGGTTGATGATAACCAAACCAACCTGTCTATCCTGCAACGCCAGTTTGAAAACTGGAACCTTAAACCCGTAACTGCCGAATCTGCTGCGGAGGCTTTGGTGGTGCTCCAAAAGAACAAGGATATCGACCTGGTAATTACAGATATGCATATGCCTGTAATGGATGGGGCCATGCTGGCTAAGATCATCAGGGATGAGTACGGTCACTTGCCGATCATACTATTAAGTTCAGTAGGTGAGGATTTTATAAAAGACAGGCGGGCGCTTTTTACTTCTATTATGAGTAAGCCCATTAAACAGCAGGTGCTTGGCAAGCAGGTTTTTATGGCGCTCAGGAGCAACGCGAATCAGAATGATGATAAACAGGTTAAACCCAAACTGTCGGTTGATTTTAGTGATAAATATCCGTTCAACATCCTCATAGCCGAAGACAATGAGATTAACCAGCACGTTATCAAGCACATTTTAAGCAAAATGGGTTACAAGCCCGGGATGGCCAAAAACGGGCTCGATGCCATAGAAGCCCTGTATAAAAACGATTATGGGCTGATAT
This sequence comes from Mucilaginibacter sp., assembly GCF_036383575.1. Classification (GTDB taxonomy): domain Bacteria; phylum Bacteroidota; class Bacteroidia; order Sphingobacteriales; family Sphingobacteriaceae; genus Mucilaginibacter. The sequence continues at coordinate 4,933 of NZ_DASVOB010000618.1, read as the reverse complement.
TGATGGATATGCAGATGCCCGTTATGGATGGCCTTGAAGCCACCCGTGCGATCCGTAAAGAAGATATCAAACAGCCTGTTATCATAGCCCTCACAGCTAACGCCATGACCGGCGACGAACAAGAGTGTTTACAAGCCGGTATGGATGATTATCTGAGCAAGCCCGTAAAGCTTGATGAGCTGATGAATAAACTTTCGAAATGGTATACGGTAGTAAGTAATAAAGCAGGGGTTCGTCAGGATTAATTCTATCTTGATCTTTTTCAACCGAAAAGATTTCGAGGTAAACTATAATTGCAACAATACTTTTGCAAAACAAATTGGTATTTTTTTTCATTTTTGCATAGGTTAAGTTAATATGCTGAAAAAGAGGAAACAGGAGTCTTTGAAATCATTACTGGTTTTGTCGGTAATGGCTTTTTATTTGCTCATTGCAAGCAGCCATGTTTTCTTTCTTCCACGACTAACGGAATTGCCAGATACACACTCAACAGCATTTAATTCAGTTTTTAAACGAAAAATTGAAAGCGTTCGCAGCAGCTTCAACGAATCAAGCTATGTTCAAAGGCCGGATAAATCAACCCTTGAAGAAAAGAAATCTGTTACTGATTTGATCAGTGCTGTTGTGAGCAGTTTTATACTGCTGTTTTTTATATCGCAGCTTTGGAAATCGCTTCCGAAGCTGTTAATGCGAAGCCCCAGGCTTACGCCAGGCTATCGATATACTTATCTTTCTCTTTGTAACTTTCGCATTTGATCTGAATAGTTGAAGGCGCTCTGCCTTTAGATCCATCATCATTTTTTTTAATTAATTATCCATCGTTTACCGGTATTTTCTGCTGTAGCTATCGATCTGCATTAATGATCGACAGTGCGGGCATTTACCGGTAAGCATATTCCGGAAAATAAAAACATGCGAATTTTAAAGAAGTTCTGCTGTGTGTTTATAGGCTTGTTGATTACAGTCTGTAGCTACGCGCAGCAGCAAAATAGCACACCGGTTAGTTTAAAAACGCTGCTCAACAGCGTAAACCAAAACGCCCCGACCTTACTAACCGATTCGGCGGCGATAGCTATAAAACGGGCAATGGCTACCGAAACCCGCAGCAACTGGCTGCCCAATCTTAAATTAAACTACCAGGCCGACTACGGTACCAACAATAACGTGGCAGGGCCATATTTCGGCTTCGGTATCATTCCTTCCGACTCAAGGGGGGTACGTACCGAAAGTAATACTACCACCGTATCTGCCAATGTAGGTGTGGCCGCGCTCGACTGGGAGATCTATAATTTTGGTGCCTACGGTGCCCAGAACAAAGTAGCCAATTCCGATATCCAGGTACAGCAAAACCAGTTTGCCGATTCAAAGTATCAGCTACAGGCATACACTATTGGCAATTACCTGTTGTTGTTAAAGCTGGAAAATTTCCTCTCCATTCAGGCCCGTAACATCAACCGTAATAAAGAGATCCGGCGCTCGGTACAGTCATTGGCTAAAAGCGGTGTTCGTGCCGGAGTTGATACCAGTATTGCAGAGGCCGAACTATCAAAAGCCCGCTTGAATTATATCGAACTTAATAACCAGCTAAAGCAGGTTCAGTTACAGTTATCCGCTATCAGCGGTTTGCCGTACCAAACTATTGTGCCCGATACTACTTTTGAGCAGAGCCTTATCGGTACAGAAAATAACCTGCAATTATCAGAGGTTGATACCTCGAATCATCCCCTGATCAACTACTATAAATCGGTATATCAAAACAGCCTGCAGCGTGAGGAACTTGTTAAGAAAAGCTATAACCCTAAAATATTGCTGGAAGGTGCTGTTTGGGGCCGTGGCTCAAGTGTAGATGCTAACGACCACTTTAACAGCCTGAGCAGCGGATGGGGTTTCGACAGAAATAATTACCTGGTAGGTATAGGCGTTTCCTATAACCTGTTTGATATCCGCCGCCGGCAGTTAAAACTGAGGACACAACGCGCCAATACCGATTATACCCGGAAGAAGCTGGAAGAACAAAAGCGACTGCTGGCCGTAAGCGCCAATCAATCAAATGTGGAACTGCAAACAGCGCATGAGCGTTTGCTTGAGATCCCTCATCAGCTTAAAGCCGCTACCGATGGCTATCGTCAAAAGCTGTCGTTATATAAAAACGGCTTAACCGACATTATTGAACTCAATGCAGCGCTAAACATCCTTTACCGTGCTGAAACAGATTATGTACAGGCTAAATATGCTTACTCGAACGCGCTGTTCCAGAAAGCCATTACCGAAAACCAGGTGAGTTCTGTATTAAACCTTTTAAAATAATTTAGCTATGTCAATGGTCACATCCGCACTTAAAAGGCCCGTCACAACGGTGGTGGTTACCTTAAGCCTGCTCATCTTTGCAGTGCTTAGTGCTATCAATATACCTATAGATATTTTCCCGAAACTAAACCTGCCCACCATTTATGTAATTGAATCATACGGGGGCATGTCGCCCCAGCAAATGGAGGGCTTCTTTTCAACCCGTTTGCAGGATCAGTTCCTTTACGTGAACGGCATCAAAAGTATCACCAGTAAAAATATCCAGGGCTTAACCATGGTGAAGCTCAGTTTTTACGAAAGCACCGATATGGCCGAAGCACAGGCCCAGGTGGCTTTGCAGGTAAGCCGCGTAATGAGTTTTTTCCCTCCGGGGGCATTACCGCCACAGGTTGTAAGGTTTGATGCCTCATCGTTGCCTGTTGGGCAATTGGTGCTATCGGCCCCTAATCGCAGCCTGAAGGACATTTACGATATGGCGGCCACCAAAGTAAGGCCGATGTTTGCAACCGTTCCCGGTCTGTCTGCTCCGCCACCGTTTGGTTCAAATGCAAGGTCAATCACTTTAAATGTTGATCCTAATAAACTCAGGAGTTACGGTCTTACGCCTGATGAGGTAGTAAGCGCCTTGGCCAGGTTTAACGTAATGTCGCCTTCGGGTAACCTGCGGTTAGGTAACACCATGTTTGTTACTACGGTAAATACGCTGATCAACCAGACAGACGAATTTGGCAACATTCCGGTAGTAACCAAAAACGGGGTACCCATCCTAATAAAAGATGTTGCGCGTGTTGCCGATGCCACCGATGTTACTGTTGATTACGCGCTGATCAATGGCAAGCGTTCCGTTTACTTGCCGGTGGTAAAAACTGCCGATGCCAGTACCTGGAGCGTGGTGCAGGCCTTGAAAAAGAAGATCCCGGAAATTCAAAGCCTTTTGCCTGACGATGTTAAGATCTCGTACGAGTTTGACCAGTCCATATTTGTGATAAATGCCGTAAAAAGCTTGTTAACCGAAGGGGGGTTAGGCGCTTTGCTTACCGGGCTAATGGTATTATTGTTTTTGCGCGACTGGCGAAGCAGTTTGATCGTAGTGATCACTATCCCGGTATCTATATTATTGGGCGTGTTGCTGCTTGGCTTATTCGGCCAAACCATTAATATCATGACCCTAAGCGGGTTGGCGCTTGCCATCGGTATCCTCGTGGATCAGGCCACAGTAACCATCGAAAACATTCACCAGCACCTGGAGATGGGCAAAAGCAAAGCACAGGCTATTTATGATGCCTGCCAGGAAATCTCGTTCCCCCTATTGCTCATCCTGTTGTGTATCCTTGCAGTATTCGCTCCATCGTTTATGATGAACGGCGTGCCTAAAGCGATGTTTTTACCACTGTCGCTATCTATTGGCTTAACGATGATCGTATCGTACATCATAGCGCAAACACTGGTGCCTATTTTATCAAACTGGCTTATTAAAGCCGAAACCTATCAGCATTATGAACATGGGAAATTGCATGCCCATGCCGGCGAAGCTTTAGACCGGCCCGAAGAAGGGCAGGTAAACCATCACCTGCAGCAGGAGCAAAAACATCCCGAAAAGAATGATCTGTTTGAACGGATAAAGATCCGTTTTATACACATCATTGAACGCTGGATGCATAACAAAAAACTAATTGTGCCTGTTTATCTCGTGGTTGTTTTGGGATTGGCCGGTGTTTGCTTTGTTACCATTGGAAAAGATATGATGCCGAAGCTCAACAACGGCCAGTTTCAGATCAGGATCAAAGAGCCGGATGGCACAAGACTTGAACGTACGGAAGACGGGCTGAAACAGGTTTTGCAGATCATCGACAGTACGGTGAACCATCATGTAGCTATCACATCGGGTTATGTGGGCATTGTGCCAAGCAGCTATGGTACCAGCAATCTTTATGTATTTAATACCGGTACACATGAAGCGGTATTACAGGTTAACCTTGATGAAGATTACCACATCAATATGGATGAGCTTAAAGATGCGCTCCGTAAAAACATAGCATCGCGCATGCCCGATCTCCGCATCACTTTTGAACCTATCGACATGACCGAAAAGATCATGAGCCAGGGTGCATCCACACCTATCGAAATAAGGGTGGCGGGTAAGGATATGGCGCAGATAGAAGGTTACTCAAACAAAGTTTTGGCCCGACTTAAAAAGATCAGCTACCTGAGGGATGTGCAGATCAGTCAGCCTTTAAAGTTTCCTGTGGTGGCAATAACGCTCGACAGGTTGAAAGCTGCTCAATTAGGCCTGGATATTAAAGATGTTGCCCGCTCGGTTACAGCAAGTACATCATCAAGCCGTTTTACCGAGAAAAACCTTTGGTTGGATGATAAATCGGCCTATACCTACCAGGTACAGGTGCAAATTCCGGAGTATGTGATGAATACTTTAGATCAGTTAAAAGAAGTGCCGCTGGTAAAAGGACAAAGCAGCCCCGTTTTAAGTGATATAGCCACATTTACTACAACCTATGTTCCGGGGGAGTATGACCGGGCCGGACCAAGGCGGTTTTTGACTATCAGCGCCAATATTTATAAAACCGATTTGGGTACCGCCACTACCGATGTGCAAAAAGCGCTGAAC
>NZ_DASVOB010000617.1:0-9303 GCF_036383575.1 Mucilaginibacter sp. | reverse complement strand
AACCCGGATTTTTTCCTGGAGTGGAAACAAAAACACGGTTTGATATAACAGCGCATTGGGATGAAAAAGGTTTACCTTGTTGCCGATAATATTACCTCGCCCCTGGGCGCTACAACTGCGCAAAACTTTGAGCACTTGGTTAACGACGTTACGGGTGTGAGGCAACACAATGACAAAGCCATGTCTGACGAGCGTTTTTTCGCATCGTTATTTGAAAAAGGATATTTTCAAACTGATAAGTCTTGGACAAAATTCGAGCACCTCGTCATTGCTTCGTTAACCGAAATCTTGTATGGAGTTGATAAAAATATATCCGACAAAAAAACTGTTCTGATCATTTCCACCACTAAAGGTAATATCAGCCTGTTGGAAACTGAAGAGCCAAGCCAGGAATTAGATGCGCGCATTGCACTGCATTCATCGGCAAAAAAAATAGCTCAACATTTTGGTTTTGTAAACGAACCTATAGTTATTTCACACGCTTGTATTTCAGGTTTGGCGGCCATGATCACCGGGATGCGGTTAATTCAATCCGGGCTATACGACCATGTTGTTGTTACCGGTGCCGATGTGATCTCAAAATTTGTATTATCTGGTTTTCAATCTTTCCAGGCTGTTAGTCCTGGCCTGTGCAAGCCATTTGATGCCAACCGCGACGGCATCAACTTAGGTGAGGGCGCAGCTACTGTTATTCTATCGGCAGAAGAAACTGACGGAGAAACTATTGAATTGGTTTCTGGTGCAGTAAGTAATGATGCTAACCATATTTCAGGGCCATCACGCACCGGCGAAGAATTATACTATGCCATCAATAAAGCGATGATAGCTGCGGGCTTGCAAGCCGAGGATATAGACTTCATATCGGCCCACGGCACAGCTACCATTTATAATGATGAAATGGAAGCCAAAGCCGTTACGCTGGCTGGTTTACAAGGCGTACCGCTTAACAGTCTTAAAGGTTTTTACGGACATACATTAGGAGCGTCAGGCTTGATCGAAGCCATTATATCAGCACAATCATTAAAGCAAAATATTATTATTCCGACAAAAGGCTTTAACAAACAAGGTGATGCCAACCCGGTAAATGTTTGCAGTCAGTTGATCTCGAAACCGCTTAATAATTGCCTCAAAATAGCTTCGGGCTTTGGGGGATGCAATGCGGCCATAATCTTAACCAAATCACAACAGGATATTTGATAATATGAATACAGAACAGGTAGATGTATTGGTAATAGGTGCAGGTCCGGCAGGAACGGTGGCCGCATCCATTGTACACCAGGCAGGCTTTAAGGTAAAAATTGTAGAAAAACAGCTTTTCCCCCGCTTTGTAATTGGCGAAAGTTTGCTGCCCCGCTGCATGGAAGCACTAACCGAAGCCGGTTTTGTAGATGCCATTAAAGCGCAGGGCTTCCAGGAAAAAGCGGGGGCCAAGTTTGTGAAAGACGGCAAGATCTGCGACTACCAGTTTGCCGACCAATTTACCCCCGGCTGGAACTGGACCTGGCAGGTACCCCGTGCCGATTTTGATAAAACACTTGCCGATACCGTTGCGCAAATAGGTGTGCCAGTTCACTACGAAACCACAGTTACCAATATCGTTTTCAACGGCACCGATTCGGTAACTACAGTTGAAGATAAAGACGGCAACCAAACACAAATTGTGGCCCGCTTTATTATCGATGGCAGCGGTTACGGCCGGGTGATCCCCAAACTGTTTAACCTCGACAGGCCATCTACCCAGGTACCACGCAAAGCGCTGTTTGTGCATACCGTTGATAAAAAACGTTCGATGGCCGATGAGCCAAACCGCATTACTATTGTGGTGCACCAACCCGGCGTTTGGATCTGGATCATTCCTTTTGCCAATGGCGTTACCTCGCTGGGATTTGTGGGCAATCCTGAATTTTTTAAACAACATGAAGGTACCGACGAAGAAGTTTTGCGTGAGCTCATCGCTTCGCAGCCTTATTTCAGTGAGCGGTTTGAAGATGTAGAATTTAAATTTGCGCCGAGGGTGCTGGAATCATGGTCGGCCACTACCAGTAAATTTTATGGCGATGGCTTTGTGCTTACCGGCAATGTGACCGAGTTTTTAGATCCTATATTTTCATCGGGCGTAACACTGGCTACGGTATCGAGCCAAACAGCGGCTCATCTCGTAATCCGTACATTGAACGGCGAAACGGTAGATTGGGATAAGGAATACATGCAGCACATGATGCAGGGTGTGAACACTTTTCGCTCATACGTTACCGCATGGTACGAGGGCGTACTGGACACCATATTTTTTGCCGATAACCAGGACCCGCTTGTTAAAAGCCAAATCTGCTCGGTATTGGCCGGTTATGTTTGGGACCTGGACAACCCTTACGTTAAAAATCACGAAACAGCATTGCATAAACTGGCCCGCACTATCACCTTAAGGGATATTGTAGCCGCCGATAAACGCTAAAAGCGGAATGCTCAAAGCTTAAAGCCTGATACATTTTTATATAAATTGAACAATCAGCATTACATATCATCCCATTGTACCATCAGCAGCAATGCTGTACGCTATAATGGTACGCTGCTGTTTGAGGCAGAATATACTGATATTGCCGGCTTCCTGCTATCCGCTTATCAACTCATCGGGGCAAAATATCCTAAGTTTTATAAAATGGATAACCTGGCCAAACTGGGCTGGCTTGTTGCCGAGGTTTTGCTGAAAGATTTTGATGCGGCTAAATATCAGCCGACCGACATAGGCGTAGTATTATCAAACGCCAGTTCCAGCCTGGATACTGATAAGCGGTATTATGAATCCGTTCAGGATATGGCAAGCCCGGCCTTGTTTGTTTACACGCTGCCCAATATTGTCATCGGCGAGATCTGCATCCGTCATCATTTTAAAGGCGAGAATGCTTTTTTTATTTTTGAGCAGTTTAATGCGGATTTTATAGCGGGCTACGTTTCAAACTTACTGGATACCCAGCAACTGCAGGTTTGCATTTGCGGATGGGTGGAGCTGCTTGGCGATAAATATAAAGCGGTTTTGTTTTTGGTTGAGAAAGAAAAAAAAGAAGGCTCCATGCCTTTTACCACAGAAAATATTAATAAAGTTTACAGTACACCAAATGGATAAATTAATGGCCGATCTGAAAGAGCAGATCATTGAGCAGTTGAACTTACAGGATGTGAAGCCGGAGGATATAGGCGATGATCAGGCACTTTTTGGCGATGGTCTGGGACTTGATTCGATAGACGCGTTGGAGCTGATCGTACTGTTACAGCAAAAATATAAAGTAAAGCTTTCCAATGCGGAAGATGGCCCAAGGATCTTCCGTTCGGTACGCACCATTGCTGAGTTTATTGAGGGCAGTAAAATCCCGAACGCTTAACAGTGGCGCAGCCTGTTTTCATAGCTGGTGCAGGGGTGATTTCGGCCATAGGTAATACTACGGCCCAAAACCTGCTATCGCTTGAACGGGCCGAAACAGGCATTGCAGCCATCAAATATCTCGACACTGAACATCGCGATGAATTTCCGGTTGGTGAGGTTAAGCTGAGCAATGAAGAGCTTGCCGAACTCTCGGGGTTTAAACCGGCCATCAGCCGTACGGCTATGCTGAGTTTGATTGCCGCCAGAGAAGCTTTGGTTGATGCTGGGATCAGCAATTTTGCCGGTTTAAGAAGCGGTTTTATTTCGGCCAATACCGTTGGCGGCATGGATAAAACCGAAGATTTTTTCAGGGAGTTTTTACCCGATAATACCAAAGGCCGCTTGCGCAAGGTGCTTAACCATGAGTGCTGTGCTGTTACCAATTTAGTTGCCGATAAGCTGGGCATCAGGCATTACGTAAGCACTATTAGCACCGCATGTTCCTCATCGGCCAATGCCATTATGTACGGGGCAAGGCTCATCAAAAACAATATGCTTGACGTGGTTATAGCAGGCGGCACCGATGCCCTTACCCGCTTTACGCTGAACGGTTTTAATACCCTCATGATTTTGGACAAACAACCCTGCCAGCCATTCGATGCCAATCGCCGCGGCTTAAACCTTGGTGAGGGGGCGGGTTATGTGGTACTCGTATCTGAACGGATAGCCCTATCGATCAAAAAAGAATTGTATTGTACCCTGAGTGGTTGCCACAATGCAAACGACGCGTATCATCAAACAGCATCATCACCGGAAGGTACAGGTTCATTGCTTGCGATGAAAGGCGCGCTGCAAAAGGCGGGATTACAACCTTCAGATATCGGTTACATCAATTTGCACGGCACCGGCACACAAAATAACGATAGCTCAGAAGGGGCCGCTATCGCAGCACTGTTCGCTGAGCATTATCCAAAAATGAGCTCTACCAAAGCTTTTACCGGGCATACGCTCGGGGCAAGCGGGGGCATTGAAGCAGTGTTTTCGGCACTGGCGATACAACGTGGTTTGGTATACCCCAATTTACGGTTTGAAACTTCTATGGAAGGGCTGCCCTTTGCACCCGAAACCCGTTTTTCAAAACAGCCGGGGTTAAAACATGTGCTGTCGAACTCGTTTGGGTTTGGGGGTAATTGTTCATCATTAATATTCTCAAAACTATAGGCGATGTACATCAGGGCAGCAAGCAATATATCGCCGCAAAATACATTCGGCAATCAGTTATCCCTTACGGAATTGGTTGAATACACCGGCGACAAGCTCACCTGTATAGAACCCGATTATAAAAGCCTGATCGATCCGAAACTCATTCGCCGCATGAGCCGCATTATTAAAATGGGCGTTGCCTCGGGGATGGATTGTTTGCAGCAAGCCGGCGTACCAGTACCCGATGCCATCATCACGGGCACTGCTTATGGCTGTTTGGAGGATACCAATACTTTCTTGAGCAAAATGGTGCAGCAAAATGAGGAAGCGCTTGCCCCTACGGCTTTCATCCAATCAACCCATAATACAATCAGCGCGCAGATAGCACTGTTGCTGCAATGCCATAACTACAACAACACGTTTGTAAATGGCGGTGCCTCTTTTGAAAACGCCCTGCTTGATGCCATGATGCTTTTGTATGATGGCGAAGCAGGCAGCGTACTTGTAGGGGGCATTGATGAAATTACAACTAACAGCCATGCTATTTTAAAGCGGATGGGATTATACCGCAGGCAACCAATCTCGAATTTTGAACTGCTTAACGATCCCGGCAAAGGAACAATGGCTGGTGAAGGTTCGGCCTTCTTCCTGTTGAGCCGTGAGGTTTCGGGTAATGATTGGGCTAAAATTGATGGTGTATCCAGCTTTTATAAACCACGCAACAGAGCCGAAATACAACAGCATATCAACACTTTTTTGTTGACGCAGCATGTCGACATTAATGAAATAGACCTCTTGATAACAGGTAACAACGGGGATTTAAAAAATGATGCTATTTATGAGCATCTGCAGATGTATGATTTTGCGGATAAACCAATCATCAGTTACAAAGCCCTCTGTGGCGAGTATCCGACTTCTTCAGCATTTGCTTTGTGGCTGGCCGCCCATGAAATCAAAAATGGCGTTTGTTCATTTGTATCCGATAGCAACCAGATCCCTGTAAAAAAGATTTTGATCTATAATCATTACCAAAATATTCACCATTCGTTAATTCTGCTTTCGGCATGTTGAACTTCAGGAACACCAATATTCTTTTTGTTGGCCTGCTGGGGTTAATAGCCTGGGAGCACATCACAGAAGGGGTGTCATGGTGGAGTTATCTGATACTGGCATTTATTTACTCGCTGATATTATTTTACGGTTGCTATTATATTGGCTCCAATTTTTTCATGCGGGTGATGTGTGCTGCAAAAACCAGCAAAAAGGTCATCGCCATTACTTTTGACGATGGGCCGGATACCGTTGCAACACCACAGATCCTTGATATTTTAAAGCAACATAACGTTCCGGTAGCATTCTTTTGCATCGGGAACAGGATTGCCGGGAATGCAACCATCTTGAAACAGATCCACGAGCAGGGCCACGTTATCGGCAACCACAGCTTTTCGCACCATTTCTGGTTCGATCTGTTTTCACCGTCCAAAATGCTGGATGATCTGCTCCGGGCAAACCAGGTGGTGAGGCAGACCATCAATTTAAGTCCGTTGTTGTTTAGGCCACCTTACGGGGTGATCAATCCCAATTTGAAAAAGGCCATTGTTAAAAGCAGGATGATACCTATAGGCTGGAGCGTACGCTCGATGGATACCGTTATTAATGACGAGAAAAAATTATTAAATAAGATAACCCGCCGGTTAAACCCCGGTGCTATTTTCCTGTTTCATGATACGGGGCCCGCAACAATTTCGGTTTTACCCCTGTTTATTGAACAGGCCAAAGCGCAGGGATATGAGATTGTGCGGCTGGATAAAATGCTAAATTTACAGGCTTATGCGTAAATTGATTTTTAATAGAGATAAAATAACAAAAGTCGAAGCCGGGGCTGTGCGATTCCCTCCCCTGGGAGGGTGTAGGGAGGGGTTTCATCAGCGCTTAACCCCTACCTCCTCCTTCCCCAGGGAAGGAACCGCACCGGCTTGCGCTCATTCTAATTTGATCAATGTGATCTGTATTTTCGTTGCTTTCCTTTGTTTCACCATCACCGCCCATGCCCAACACGCAGGCTATACCCAACTAACCGATCTCACCAAATTCAAACAGCAGTTTGCCGAAGTTGCCGAAAAAACCAACAGCATTAAAAGTGATTTTACCCAGGAGAAAAGCCTGAGCATGCTATCAGAAAAGATCACATCCAAAGGAAAATTCTGGTACCGGAAAACCAATATGCTCCGGATGGAATATACTCAGCCCTTCAGCTACCTCATGATCCTGAACAAGGACAATGTGTACATCAAGGATGGCCAAAAGGAAAATAAGGTATCCACCCGGTCTAACAAAGTATTCAAACAGATCAACAAAATTGTGGTGGACTGTATCCAGGGAACCGCACTCAACAGCGGCGATTTTAAATCGGCAGTTTATGAAAACAAGGGCACCTATTTGGTTTCGCTTTCGCCGGTTAACAAGCAACTGAGTGAGTTTTTTAAAACCATTGAAATTACCGTTGATAAAAAAGACTATTCCGTAAACATCATCGAAATGCTGGAAGGCTCGGGCGATAGCACTACCCTACGTTTCACTAATAAAGAGATCAATGCCAATATCCCGGACGCGCTTTTTGCTATTAAGTAGCTGCCTGCTGATCCTGGCAAGCTGCTCATCGGTTTATAAAAATTTCAAACCGGCAGAGGGTGATGTGCGCGATATCAAAAAATTCGCACCTGATTTTACCAACGTACTTTACAAAACCGAGGTCGATGTGATAGGCGGTCATCATTTAAGCGGTCTGCTACTGATTAAAACCCTCCCCGATAAAAGCGTACGTATGGTGTTCAGCAACGAGATGGGGTTCAAGTTCTTTGATTTTGAGTTTAAGCCCGATGGCGGCTTCAAGGTGTATTACATCATTAAACAAATGGATAAGCGCCCGGTGATCATTACCCTGCAAAAAGATTTTGAACTGGTGATGATGCGCAAGCAAAATCCGGCAACAGGCTATATGCGCAAAGACGACGATTACCTGTACTATGTTTTTCCGCAGGAAAAGGGAGCAAACTACTATATCACCAATAAAGCAGGAACAGAGTTGATCCGCATGGAGCGCTCTTCGGATCGTAAACCGGTGGTACAGGCCATGATGGGCGGGATCCATGACGGCATCCCCGATACCATCGGCATCAGCCATAAAAACTTTAAATTTAACATCGGCCTAAAACGCCTTAAACGATAATGCTCAAGGATACTTTTTTCAGTTTCACAACTCCTGAAACCGATGGCAGTTTACTTAAAACCACCATCACCCTTAACTCCGCACATGATATTTTCAAAGGGCATTTTCCGGGCAATCCGGTTGTGCCGGGCGTTTGTATGATGCAGATGATCAAGGAGGTTCTTGAAGATCATCTGGATAAAAAACTACAGCTGATTAAAGCGGATAATATTAAGTTTTTATCGTTTATGGATCCTAACCAACACGAACAAGTTGGGCTGGAGGTAAAGATAAGTATGATTGAAGGGCATGTTAAAGCGGATGCACAGCTGGTGAATGAAGGGATTGTTTTTTTGAAATTTAAAGGGGTATTTAAGTAACCATGTCATTGCGAGGAACAGCAGGGGAATGAGTGTTGGGGTGACGTGGCAATCTCGTAGCCGTGCATAAATACTTTGCAAGTCCGCCCTGTATCCGACGAGATTGCCGCGCTGCGCTCGCAATGACATTGTTATAAAAAAGCCCTTGGTTTACCAACCAAAGGCTCATCAATCACACCAAATCCCCTATCTAATATTTTAAACCTGTAAAGTCTGCTTTGCGCTTTTACCCAGCCTGATAGCAGCCAATAAATAATAAAAAGCACCAAAGGCCGAATATCCTGCCAGATTCACGATACCCATATTAGGCGAATGGGCCATGGCGATAAATGATACCCCGGCAAGCATAGATTGGCCGCCGCTTAAGATCATTGGCCATTGGCCGCCAAATTCTTTGCGCCTTTTCAGGCCAAGGACTAATTGAATTAAACCTGTTAATAAAGCCCAGGCCCCAAATACAATCAGCGCCGATGAAACACCTTTACTTATTGCAAAACCTACCGCTAATGTGGTAGCGATACTGATGGCGGCGTTAATGTATTGCGGTGTTACAGAAGTACCGTTGCCCTGGTTAGCGCGGATATCGAAGAAGGTACCCACAACGTCCCATAGCGGATAGATCACCAGCAATATGGTTGCGGCTGTAAATGAGGTTTTGACCAATAAGGATACCAATACTACCCAGGTAACAGAAAATGCTACCCGTATAAAATAGAGTTTGCGCAGCTCGCGGGCTGTTTTTACCGCAGCTGAAGTTTCTATGATCAATGTTTTATTTGCTGACATGACTTTCAATTTTTATTTCGTTTTGTTTGATGACGCAAAGTTGGGCACAAAACGCGACAGCCATTTTCACTTAGGTGAAAACCGGAAGGGTCATTTGTCAGCTGAGTTTCGTTTTTAAGGCTTTGTTTGTGATAAACGCTTCTTGATACGGGTAAGCGATGGGTTTTTGATGCCCAGGTAGGATGAAATATGGTAGGCAGGAATGCGGTTAACGATATTGGGATGCTGGGCTACCATCTTTAAATAACGCTCTTCGGCAGTATTGAACTGAAATTCTTCGGCACGGGCCTGCGAGTGGTTGAAAAACAATTCGGCAATGAGGCGCCCGAAACGCTGCCAGCCGGTTGGCGTGGTATAAAGGTACTGGA
>NZ_DASVOB010000616.1:0-5767 GCF_036383575.1 Mucilaginibacter sp. | reverse complement strand
AAACGGGCTGCTGCCATATTGGATGGCTATTTGTGGCTCGATAGGGATATTACTTAGTGCGGCCTATTTCCTTTGGACGCTGCAACGCATGTTCTTTGGCAAAGTATCCTTAAAAGGCGGCGAAGTTTGGAAAATTGCCCTTACCGACCTGAACCTTCGCGAAAAACTGACACTTGCCCCGCTGGCCCTTGCGGCGCTGGCTTTGGGGATAATGCCGGGATTGGTTTTTGATAAGATCAATGATTCGGTACTGGCGCTGATACAGTATTTACAGGCTAAATAAATTTATAGTACAATAAAATATAAATGCACGATCTGCTTCCCCATATATCAGCTCAGTTAACCAATGTTTTTGGCAGCATTCCCTATTTCATGCCCGAAATTTATTTAACCGTGCTGTTTCTGGTGGTGCTGATAACCGACCTGATATTTGGGCGCAGATCTGTAAAGCTTTGTAAAATAGTGGCTTGTGCAGGCTTGCTGCTGGTGTTGTTTAAAGACCTGCAGCAGGTAGCCCTGATCCTTGACGGCGACCATGTTATTTTCGGCAGTACGTTATTGCTACGCAAATCAGCGGTGTTCTTCAAGATCATTATTGATCTGCTTTCATTCATCCTGTTATTGAATTTTACGTGGGATGATAAATTGAAAGCGCATCCTAAAGGATTATCAGATCTGTATACCATTTCCATAGCATCTGTTTTAGGTCTGCATTTAATGGCTATGGCTATTAACCTGCTGTCGGTTTATCTTGCTATTGAGATGGTGTCGGTAGCATCATACCTGATGGTGGCTTACCGTTCTGACACCGCTCTGAGTACCGAGGCGGGTTTAAAGTACGTGCTGTTCGGCGCGGCGTCATCGGCTGTTATGTTGTATGGCATTTCGTTACTGTATGGCTTTAGCGGCTCGCTTGATCTGTTGAACATTGTAGCGCAGTTGCCAAATGTAAACCCGGTAAGTGTTTCATTTGCTTTAGTATTGGTGATGATTGGGATAGGCTTTAAACTATCATTTATGCCCATGCATTTTTGGGTGCCCGATGTTTACCAGGGAGCGCCCACACCTGTTACTGCTTACCTTTCAACTGTACCTAAAATAGCTGCTTTTGCATTATTGGTAAATGTGATGCCTTTGTTCCTGTTTTCGGCAGATTGGAAAGGGATTGATTTTGGCGTTGTTTTATCGGCCATTGGTATCATCACCATGATAGCCGGAAATTTTGCCGCCGTTTTGCAAAACAATATAAAAAGGATGCTCGCTTATTCAAGTATCGGTCATACAGGGTTTGCGTTGATGGCGGTAGTTACCTTCAATTTACAGGGACTGTCATCACTTACCTACTACCTTGCTGTTTACACGCTGGCCAATATTGGGGCACTGGCACTGGCCTCTTACTTCAGTAATATTGTTGATGCCGAAGAGGTGGAAGCTTACAAAGGTTTGGGTTTAAAATATCCTGTAGCTTCGGTTTGTTTTGTAATTATTCTCATTTCTTTAACCGGAATCCCCGTTACTGCAGGGTTTACGGGTAAATTGTTTGTGTTTTCGGCGGTGTATAGCACTTATGAGCAAACGCATAGTATCTGGTTGCTGGCTTTGATGATAACCGGTGCCATAACCACGGTTGTATCGCTGTTTTATTACCTCAAAATCCCGCTGTATTTATTTCTGAAAAGAACAGAAAATGTAGAAGTAGCAAGCGAAAGATCTTATAATTTGCTTATTTTAGCTGTGGTTATTAGTTTTCTGCTTGTTTTATTGGGTATTTTCCCAAATTCTATCCTGAAATATCTGTAGTTGATGTTTTTTTCAACAAAAGTCAATTAGTTTCTTTTGTTTTTAGAAAAAATACTACCTTTCATGCCGATTTAAAACATATTTTTTCTGAATACATGAAGAGGTACTTCCCTTTTTTCCTGATCTTAATTATACTTTCACTTACTTTTATTTTTCCGTCGGTTGATTTTAAAAATTCCGGCCATCCCAACTTTAATACAGGTGATATTGCCTGGATGCTGATGTCGACGGCGCTGGTTTTGATCATGACCCCTGGGCTCGCGTTTTTTTACGGAGGCATGGTTAACAAAAAGAACGTGATATCAACCATGCTGCAAAGCATTGTTTGTATGGTGATCATTACGGTAATGTGGGGCATTTTTGGTTTTAGTTTAGCTTTCGGTGACAGCTTTTACGGCATTATCGGTAATCCATCAACCTATTTTATGATGAAGGGTATGCTGGGTAATGCTACCTGGAAAGCCGCGCCGACTATCCCATTGCTGCTTTTTGCTATGTACCAGTTAAAGTTTGCTATTATCACCCCGGCGCTTATCACCGGTGCTTTTGCCGAGCGGATCCGTTTTAACTCGTACATTATTTTCCTGGTACTGTTCTCTATTTTCATATTCTCGCCATTGGCACATTGCACCTGGCACCCGGATGGCATATTAGCCAAATTTGGTGTGCTTGACTTCGCAGGTGGTACGGTAGTGCACATGTCGGCCGGTTGGGCTGCATTGGCATCAGCCTTATACTTAAAACGCCGCAATGAGGCTAATCATGCTCCTGCCCGTATCACTTATGTAATGATAGGTACCGGCCTGTTATGGTTCGGTTGGTTCGGTTTCAATGCCGGTTCGGCTTTTGGAGCTAATGCTTTGGCGGTTACCGCTTTGGCAACCAGTACTACTGCTTCGGCAGCCGCGGGTGTTACCTGGATCTTTTTTGATATGCTGCTTGGCCGCAAGCCATCGGCAATGGGTACCTGTATTGGTGCTGTTGTGGGCTTAGTTGCTATTACGCCTGCTGCAGGCTTTGTATCGGTGCCGCATTCGCTGGCTATCGGGATCATATCGGCGGTAGTGAGTAACCTGGTGGTTGAATGGCGCACCCGTACTTCCATTGATGATACGCTTGATGTGTTCCCTTGTCACGGTGTTGGCGGTATGGTAGGGATGTTGTTAACCGGTGTATTTGCCAGTCAGCATGTAAACCCTAATAATACTACCGGTAACGGCTTGTTTTTTGGCGAAACTCATTTATTCCTTGTGCAATTGGTAGCATTGATCTGTGTATCGATATTCGCGTTTTTCGGTTCATTATTATTGTTGAAGATCACCGACATGATCTCGCCACTAAGGGTTTCGGCCGAAGAAGAAGAGCAAGGTCTTGACATTAGCCAGCACGGCGAAAAATTATAATCATATTTTCCAACCAATCCAATAAACCTGATGAAACTCCCGGCCGTAAGGCCGGGTTTTTTGTTTTAGGGGTTTTAAATATCGATAGTTTTCGCCACCGCTCGGCTCCAGCCGAGTGGTAATTATTCCCAGGCCTCTGGCCTGTTCAATCGCCTTCGGCCAAGTGCTGTTTAACTGTTGCCGGCTGTAGAGTTGCAAGTCAGTCACCGTCCTAAACACAAGATTTGTGCCCAAAAAGAGTGGCCATCAACTTCGGCCAGAGGCCGTGAAATAGTTGCCACTCGGCTGGAGCCGAGCGGCGGCGGGAAGGTGTGGTAAGCCTGGACGCTTACTGCCGAAATGGTACAAGCGGAAGACGCTTGTACCTGCGCAAAAAATAAACCCCTCTTTGCAAAGCAAAGAGGGGTAACACGCGCAGCGACGTTGGGTGGCTTGCTTTAATCAGCAAACTCGGCAACCAAATTGTTTACCGGGTCATCCACCCGTTTGATATGAATGTTATTAACCGGTTTTACTACCAGCGGGATCTTTTCAACGCGTGTTTCGCTGGTATCCAGGCCAAAAGCTTTAGCTTCAGACTGGGCCAATTTTTTGATGGCAAAATAACTGTTCAGGATAAAACCTTCGGATACGCTGAACAGGTTATTGTACGACAAGAATTTTTCCATGATGACAAACCTGAAATCGGCAGCCATCTTATATTGTTTCAGAGATGGGTAGTTACTGGTGATATCTATCTCGCCACGTTCAACCATATCTTCTACCACTTTACGGAACAGCACATTTACACGTGGCTGGATCCTGAAACCGAGGCGAAACTCTACACGGATCACTTTGCCCGGTTCAATCTGGTCGACAGTGTACTCCATGGTGTAAGGCTCGTCGGTACGTTCAATATGTACAAACCAATAGGTGTCGGCACGTTTGGGGCGACGGCTCATGATAGAGTAAATGATCTTTTCCTCTATCTGTTTGCTGTTATTGGCTTTGGTTAAATAAATAAGATGGGTTGCATATTTATTTACAGCGGTATCGTTGCTAAGGGCACTAAGTAAGGGCAGTTTTTCTTTAATGTCGATAAAATTAAGGAAGCGGTTATTGATCTTACGTGCCCTGAACCAGGTGTACATGGTAAAGATCAGGCCAACCTCAAATCCAACAAAGAACAAACGTTTTAATATTTTAACCGCGTTGGCTACAAAGAAAGAGAACTCAACAGTTACAAATACGCACAGGATAATTGTAACCAGCCATACCGGCCAGTGCTTTACATAGCGCATAAAGTAATACATTAAAATGGTGGTGCTGAGCATGGCAATGGTGATACTGAAGCCATAGGCAGCTGTCATGGCGCTTGAGGTACGGAAGTATAGCGATACCAGGATACAACCGATACAAAGCATCCAGTTAATACTGGGGATATAGATCTGTCCGCGGATGTTTGAAGGATATTTAATGGTGATCCGTGGCCAGAAGTTCATGCTCACCGCTTCACTGATGAGCGTAAATGAACCGCTGATCAAAGCCTGACTGGCAATAATGGTTGCCAGTGTCGCCAAAGCTACAGCGGGTAAAAGGAAGGTATGCGGTACAATTTCAAAGAAAGGGTTAACACCTGTGAAATCCTTGCCTGGTGCTTGTGACAGTACCCATGCGCCTTGACCAAGATAGTTTAATATCAGGGTTGTTTTTACAAAGATCCAGCTTACCTGTATATTGCGGCGACCGCAATGGCCCAGATCGGAGTAAAGGGCTTCGGCGCCGGTGGTACATAAAAATACCGCGCCTAACAGCCAGAAACCTTTAGGGTGGTCCATCAGTAAGCGGGCGCCGTAATAAGGATTGAGTGCTTTAAAAATAGATGGAAAGTGTGCTATCTGCATGGTGCCCAATACGCCAAGCATAATAAACCACAGCAGCATAACCGGACCGAAAGCCGAGCCAACCACTTTGGTGCCGAACTGCTGGAAAAAGAACAGTAGTAAAATGATGGTGATAACAATAATGAGGATCAGGTTATTACCGGGTACTATCACAGTTGAAAATGCCGGTACAAGGATCAAACCCTCGATGGCTGATGTTACGGAGATAGGAGGGGTGATGATACCATCGGCAAGCAAAGTGCCTGCACCTATAATGGCGGGGATTGCCAGCCATTTACCATAACGCCTTACCAATGCGTATAATGAAAAAATGCCGCCTTCGCCTTTATTGTCAGCCTGTAGAGTAATAACAATGTATTTGAAAGTGGTTTGGAGTGTGAGCGTCCAGAAGATACAGGAAATAGAGCCCAATACCAGCGCGGTATTTACCTTGCCACCTTCAACCAGTAAGGTTTGAAAAACGTAAAGGGGAGAAGTACCGATATCGCCAAAAATAATACCGAGGGTAACGATCATACCCGCGAAAGTGAGTTGCTTAACGTGCGAATTCATGAATTGTATAAATTGTTAGGGGAAAAAGAGGTGATGATACCAAAGCAACGGAGGAGTTTATGGTCCGTTTTGAAAATTTTGCTGCCGCAGTGGTAAACAATGCCATCGTAAATTACATTTTGTACTATG
>NZ_DASVOB010000615.1:0-3503 GCF_036383575.1 Mucilaginibacter sp. | reverse complement strand
ACCAACGGTTCAACCTCAAATTTGGTAGCTGCAACAATGAGTATAAGCATATTGCATTATTTTGACGGCTAATATAAAACAACTCACCTGTTTTTGTTTTGTATATTTGCACCCACTTTTGTTATGATGATACATATAACGCGCAAGGAACATTTTAATGCCGCTCACCGGATGTACCGTGAGGAATGGAGCGCTGAAAAAAACTTTGAGGTGTTTGGCAAATGCGCAAACCCCAATTGGCATGGTCACAATTACAACCTGTTTGTAACTGTAAAGGGCGAGGTCACGCACGCCACCGGCTATCTTATCGATTTAAAAGAGCTGAAGATAATTATCAACGAATATGTTATTGAAAAGCTTGACCATAAAAACATCAATAAAGATGTTGATTTTATGGCCGGCAAAATGGCATCGACCGAGTTGCTCTGCATTGAGATCTTTAATCAATTAAAAGGACCTATTGAAGCTTACGAGGGTGTGTTTTTACATTCGGTTAAGCTGTACGAAACCGAAAACAATTCTGCCGAGTATTTTGGCGGTTAATTTTATAAGATGAGCGATTCACAATTTAGCCAGGATACCGACGATGACGATTTCGGCGGATACATTAAAATAGATCGTTACAACCAGGAGCGTATTGATAGTTTAAAGGGAAACTACCACAACGTATTAAAGCAAATAGGCGAAGATGCCGAGCGCGAAGGTTTGTTAAAAACCCCCGAGCGTGTAGCCAAAGCCATGCTTTATTTAACCCACGGTTACGAGCTTAACGCCGAAGAGATCCTGAACTCGGCCAAGTTTAAGGAAGATTACAGCCAGATGGTGGTAGTGAAAGACATTGAAGTATACTCGATGTGTGAACACCATATGTTGCCATTTTTTGGCAAAGCTCATGTGGCCTATATCCCTAACGGGCATGTGGTTGGCTTAAGCAAGATACCCCGGGTAGTTGATGTATTTGCCCGCCGTTTGCAGGTGCAGGAACGTTTAACTAACGAGATCCGCGATTGTATTCAGCAAACCCTGAACCCTTATGGCGTAGGTGTGGTAATTGAATGCCGTCACTTGTGCATGAGCATGCGCGGTGTACAAAAACAGAACTCGGTAACCACAACCTCAGCCTTTACCGGCGAGTTCCTGAAAGAAAAAACAAGAACTGAGTTTTTGAATTTGATATCATCTAAACTAAGTTAGCCCCCCGGCCCCCTAAAGGGGGAGTGATGGGAGCTAATAATTATATTATAAACACTAAAACAAAATTCCCCCTTTAGGGGGTTAGGGGGCTAATGAAAGCATATATTTTCCCGGGCCAGGGTGCCCAGTTTGTAGGTATGGGCAAGGACCTGTACGACCAGTCAGAAAAAGCACGTGAGCTGTTTGAAAAAGCTAACGAGATCTTAGGTTTCCGCATTACCGATGTAATGTTTGAAGGTACTGCCGAAGACCTGGTGCAAACCAATGTTACCCAGCCTGCTATTTACTTACACTCCACTATTTTAGCTACCGTTTTGGGTGATGACTTTCAGCCCGAAATGGTTGCCGGTCATTCACTGGGCGAGTTTTCGGCCCTTGTTGCCGCAGGTGCTTTAACCTTTGAAGATGGTTTACGTTTAGTAGCTGCCCGTGCCAATGCTATGCAGAAAGCCTGTGAAATACAGCCATCAACCATGGCCGCTATCTTAGGGTTGGATGATTTTACTGTTGAAGATATTTGCGAGCGCATAAGCGAAGTGGTTGTGCCTGCAAACTATAACTGCCCCGGACAATTGGTAATATCAGGTTCAATTGCCGGTATTGATGAGGCATGTATTAAAATGACCGAGGCCGGTGCTAAACGTGCTTTGAAGCTGAAAGTAGGTGGCGCGTTCCACTCGCCATTAATGGAAGCCGCAAGAGTTGAGCTTGAAGCAGCCATTGTTGCAACTGAAATTAAATCCCCGGTATGCCCGATCTATCAAAATATTGATGCCAAACCATATACAGATCCCGAGCTGATCAAGAAAAACCTGATTGCCCAGCTTACCGGTGCTGTTAGATGGACGCAAACAGTAATGCATATGCTTGAAGATGGCGCCACGTCATTTACCGAAGTGGGGCCGGGCAATGTACTGCAGGGGCTTGTTAAAAAGGTTGATAAAACCGTGATAACAGCAAGCGCCGTGTTACCGCAATAATTTTTAAAAGCCACATACAACATGTGGCTTTTATTTTTGTTATAGGCTTGTAATAAACAAAAAATCCATAGTATAGCAACATCTTGACTACTTCCGGAAAAATACGCCTATTGCTTGCTCTTTTAGGGCTTAGTTTACTGTTTACAGCTATTATTGTTCAAAAAACATATACGCCTGTAAACAGCCTTGTGCAGTCTGCCCGGGTTTTGGAAGATAACCTCCATAACAAGGAGGCTTTTATAAATAAGCAGCTTAACGGCACCGGACGCTTTAAAAAGATGATGAACCTGCGCAATAATGAGCAGGATGCCATTAATGCTATTGAAAATTTTACTACCCAAAACAGCATTTGGTTTATAACCCTAACCAATAATAAATTAAGCTTTTGGAGCGGTATCAAAGTATTGCCCGATAGTACAAATACCATTAAAGAGGGTTATTCATTTATTCAGCAGCCTAATGGATATTATGAAACCTTCCGGAAAACGGAGGGCAACTTTTCGGTTATCTTCTTTATCCCGGTAAAGATCAATTATGCTTTTCAGAACAAATACCTTCAAAACAAATTTGCAAAAGACCTGCTGGACGATGATAACATTGACATAGCCGATTTTACAGATATCAATGTTTACGAGGTTCATAGCAGCGATAATGATTACCTGTTTTCGGTAAAGCTTAAGAATAATGGTACCAATAATGATTTTGTGTACTATGAACTTTCATTCTGGATCCTGACGGCTATTACGCTTTGTATCCTGATGCATAATATTTGCAGCTATGTAGCGTCAAAAGGGTATGTAGTGTTATCCATCATATTCCTGGCCTTATATATTGCGCTGTTCAGGTTTGTTAACCTGCACTATAACCTGCCCGATTTTACTTATAAGCTCAGTATCTTCAATCCCATATTTTATGGCTCAAGCCTGGTTTATCCTTCGCTGGGCGATTTTTGTATCAATATCCTGGTCATTTTTTGGTTTGTAGCTTTTGTGTACAGGCAGCGGCGCAAATTTTTGAATGATATACAAAATAAAACCACAGGCTACATTATAGTTGTTATTTCTATTCTAACACTTATAGTCGTATCAACTTCATTGTTAAGTTTGTTTTATGGCTTGGTTATCAACTCAAAAATCAATTTTGATGTAAATAATGTACTCAGCTTAACAGGGTTCAGCATATTGGGGGTATTAATGCTGTGCTTTAGCTTTTTGATATTTTACCTGCTCAATGAAATTGTTTTAACCATATGCCTGAAGCTTAATGTACCGCGAACTCACCAGTTATTCCTGCTCTTATTCGGAATAGCCATAACTACTGTTGTGTTTG
>NZ_DASVOB010000614.1:0-13584 GCF_036383575.1 Mucilaginibacter sp. | reverse complement strand
TATTAAAGCAGAAACACACCCCTCCGCCCCTCTCAAGAGGGGAATCGCACAATCCCGAGCTTTTCGCGAAGGTTAGTTAATAAATAAACAAATAAAGAAAATCTCTTCTGTCGGAGGAGATATAGAGGGGGCTTATGAAAGCGAAAAATTTATACTTAATAACGGCATTGGCAACAGCAATGTTTTCCTGTTCAAAAAAGGAAACGCCAACGCCAACCAAAACGGATACTACCACCACCACGCCGGTAACAACAACGTTTGATATCAACAGCATCAGTGATACTTATGCCGATATCTCTGCATTTACCTACTATCCTAAATGGACGGTATATAATGTGCATGACCCATCCATCAAAAAGTTTGGTGATTATTATTATTGTTATAGCACTGATGTGGCTTTTGGTACCGATGTAAGGTCCGGGTTGCAAATTCGCCGGTCGAAAGATCTGGTGCAGTGGGAGTATGTGGGCTGGGTATTCTCTTCATTGCCTGCGCAGGGCTCTGCCTATATTATCGGCAAGGGCGGTGCGCCTTACAATGCTTTATGGGCACCCTATGTAATGAAGGTAGGTTCGGAATACAGGTTGTATTACTCACTTTCATCGGCAGTAGCTCGGTTAAGCGTTATTGGAATGGCGACAGCCTCGGCTCCCGATGGTCCGTGGACAGAGAAGGGCATTGTGGTAACATCCGCCAATGATGCCAGTATCCAAACCAACGCCATCGACCCAACCGTAATCACTACAGCCACCGGTGAGCAGTATATGTACTATGGTTCGGCCTGGGATGGGATCTATATCCTGAAGCTTGACCCTTCAACTGGTTTGGCTGTATCTCCCGGCGATAAGGGCAAACGCATT
Source organism: Mucilaginibacter sp. (assembly GCF_036383575.1). Taxonomy (GTDB): domain Bacteria; phylum Bacteroidota; class Bacteroidia; order Sphingobacteriales; family Sphingobacteriaceae; genus Mucilaginibacter. The sequence continues at coordinate 12,724 of NZ_DASVOB010000614.1, read as the reverse complement.
GCCAACCGTGGTTTTACTGGAGGCAGATACAATGGCAACATTGAGGGGGCTGAGGTGATCTATAACCCTGATCTGAAAAAGTATTTCCTGTTTATTAGTTATGACTGGCTACAAACCAAGTACAACGTAAGGGTAGGACGGGCTGATAGTCCAACCGGGCCGTTTTATGACTACAATGGTCATGATGTTAACACTGATGAAGATCACGGGCCGATGATCTTGGCTCCGTACCAGTTCACCAATCAAAGCGGTTGGCAGGGTACAGGCCATTGCGCGGTATTTGATAACGGCAGCGGGCAGTATTTTATGGCGCACCAGGGCAGGCCGGGTATTAACTCTTACTTTATGGACTTGCACGTTCGCAAAATATCATGGACACCTGATGGCTGGCCTGTAGTGTCGCCGGAAAGATATGCCAATGTTGCCCAAACAACTATAGCTTCAACTGATATTGCAGGAACCTACGAAAAGATAACGCTGAATTATCACATTGTACCGGGCTATGGTACTGAACAAACCAATCCGGATTTCCAGGTGTCGACAACCTTTAAACTGGATGCCGCAGGTACTATTGACGGCAATGCGGCCGATAAATGGACATTCACCGCTCCGTGGCTTGAGCTTAAATATAACAATGGTGACACTTATAAACTAAAAGTTGAGCGTGAGCGCGACTGGGAAAATAAAATAACATCAACCTTGGTATTTACCGGGTTAGATAACCATGGCACTGCCATTTGGGGAAAGAAAAAACAATAGGTTGTTTTTATATAGGTTGGTAGCCCTTCGGTTTAATTACTGAGGGGCTTTTTTATTGTACGTGCTGTTGACGAAACTATATGCTTTTAGATGCAGGATTGTCGTATAAAGCGTTGGAATATAAAATCTTTTCCACAATTGGTTGTTTTTCTGCTACTTATTCGTAAATTGACTTTACCAAACTAACCTGAGTATTTATGAAAAGTGTAAAGCATATCCTGGCTCGCAAGGGGAGCGATGTTACTGCCGTACCCGCCGAAACTACTGTGTTTAATGTGTTGAAGTTGATGGCCGATAAAAATATCGGTTCGGTAGTAGTGACCGAAAACGGCAAATATGTGGGCCTGATGACCGAGAGGGATTATTCCCGTAAAATTATTTTGATGGGCAAGCACTCCGACGAAACCACTGCCGGCGAGATCATAAGTACCAACTTCCCGAGGATCACCCCCGAATCATCAGTTGATGAATGTATGCTGATCATGAGCGAAAATAATATCAGGTATTTGCCTGTGTTTGATGTGGCAGATCAGTTATGTGGTATCATTTCTATGAGTGATGTGGTATACGAAACCCTCCACTCACAACGGGAAACCATTGAGCAGTTGCACAGCTATATTCAGTCAACATAAATTATAGTCGGGCACATTTCACCAAGCTTCGTTAAACTTCACCCAGTAAATATCATCCCAGCCGTTGCCAGGGCTGTTAAGCAGCGCTTGGAATTGTTGATATGTTTTTGTCTGACCGTTGCTCAATTGGCTATTAACGCGGTTACTGGTAAAGATCAGGTATTTTTTATCGACGGTTACAAAAGGGCAGTAATCAAGCGCTGCACTGTTGATAGGTGCGGGCAGATGTTTGGCTGGGAGCCAGTTGCCTGATTTATCTTTGCGGCTTATATAAAGATCGCCATGCCCCAGGTCATCGGCGCGTCCGTAACAGCTAAACATAATGAACTGCTCATCAGGATCGATAAAAGCGTTAAATTCATCATACTTGGTATTCACATCTTCGGGCAGGCTTTCGGGTTTGCTATAGCCTGTTGCCGTTGGTTTACAAACTACAATATCCTCACTTCCTTTGCCATAATCGGCCTCCACGGTAAAATAGAGATTGCCACTTTTAGCTACACTGGGATAATACTCACTTTTTGTAGAGTTAACTTCCGGTCCAAGATTTTCGGGTTGGCCCCAATTGCCATTCCTGGTACGTTTAACCCGCCATATATCAAAATCTTTTTTGACGATGGTATCGTTCAGAGGCCTGTCTGATGAAAAATAGATCATCTGCCCATCCGGCGAAAAACTTGCTTCCAGGTCGCGGTAGCGGCCGGAGAAGGCTGCAACTTCAGGCTTGCCCCATTTACCGTTTTTCTTTTGGATGTGTAAAATGGTACTGGTTATAAAACGTGGTTGTTGCAGGGTAAAAAAGATCTCGTCACCCTGTGGGGATATGGTAAAATCGCGGTTGCTCAGGCCATCGGTAAGGATGCCCTCGGCAAACAGACGTGGTGTATCGGCTGGAAGGGATGCATCTGGATAGCTTACCTGGGCGAAGCAGCAGCCCGCCATCAGCATAAAAATAAAAAGCAGGATTAATTTACGATACACCATGATTATCAAATTTATACTGTAGGAATTATTGGCTCATCACCCCAACAGGGGGATATTGGGTTTGGCTTAAGTAAAATAAAGTTTATTATTTATGTTTGTTAACCAGATCCAATTTATGAAGGTTTTTATTGTAGCTATCAGCGCGCTTATACTGTCTGTATCCCCGTCCAAAAAACAACAAACATTTGATGCCTTTTGCAAAGATTTTGTTGCAGGCTATAATGAACTGCACTTACCGCAACTGGAGTTAAGCTATGTAAGCGGGTTGGAGCATATCGGTAGCGCCGCCGATGTTCAAAAGCAATTGGCCTTTTTCACAAAAGTAAAGGCAGGCTTAGCTGCTTTTAAGGCAGATGAGCTCACCGGATCAGAAAAAGTAGACTATCAGCTGATCAGCTATGAAACCGGCCTCAACCTGGAACGGATTGCCCTTGAGCAGGATTGGTTAAAAAACAAACCTGCCGTTATCCCAACAAACGGCATCATCAACATCCCTAACGGTAAAGCCTGGTATGCTTACCTCCTAAAACGGTGGACAAGCGCCAATGCCACGCCCGACGAGATCTACCAGTTTGGCTTAACAGAAGTAAGCCGGGTTCAAAAGCATATCGAAGCTATCCGTCAGCAAACCGGTTTAAGCGAGGAGGATTTTTATAAACACCTCAATGATCCTTCATTTTTTATCAGCGATCCGAAAGTAGTGCAGGAATCATTCGAAAATACCAAAGCGGTCATTTACGCTAACCTGCCGAAGCTGTTTAACAATACCAATATAGCACCGCTAAAAATTGTAAAAGGCGAAAGCAGGCAGCTTGCTCAAACGCCCGGTTACTATGATAGTAACGTGTTTTATTACAACCTATCTGATAAACCCTATAATAAAAGGCAGATAGATTGGCTTTTTATTCACGAAGGCGTGCCGGGACACCATTACCAGGCCAGTACCGAGGCTCAAACCAAAACATCGGCTGTGCAGCAGCTTTTTTACTACATGGGTTTTGCTGAAGGCTGGGGCGCTTATACTGAAGAGTTAGGCAAACAACTTGGTGTATACAAAACGCCATATAATGAGCTGGGTAAATGGGAATGGGACATTGTGCGCTCAGTTCGGGTACCGCTGGATGTTGCGCTGAATTATTATGGCTGGACAGATGAACAAGCGCTGGCCTTCTGGAAAAAGAATATCCGAGGACAGGATGATATTGCCATGCGCGAGATAGCCCGCATGCGCCGCTGGCCAGCACAGGTAGTCACCTACAAATATGGCGCACTGCAAATACTGCACTGGAAAGAGGAGATACAACAAAAACAAGGAGCTCAATTTAATATCAGGGATTTCCATTCACGCGTACTTGACCACGGTTCGCTGCCATTATTTATGGTGAAGGAAAATGTCTTTAAAAAAGGTTAAACTTTTTTCATTAAGCCAGGCAATCATTGTTGCACCAGAGGTGCAAAATGTTTGTAGAATTAAAACCGTAATATATTTATCGTGCCAGAGGTACGCAACATCTTAGCCCGATAATGTTAATCTAAAATCCCTTGTTCAGCAGTTCCTGGTAGCAGTCAATATACTGACCTACATGAATGCCATCAACCAACGCATGGTTTACATGGATGGATAAGGGTATGGTGCGCTTGCCGTGATGTTCGGTCATTTTACCAAACGAGATCTTGGGGCAGCTATCTACAAACGAAAACATGCGCGCGTGTGACAGCGAGGTAAAGTTGATCCACGGTAGTGAGGAATAGCGGATCACGTTATTTAAAGCCTTACGCTCAAGCAGGTTGTTGCTTTGTACCCGTTCAATTTCTTTGTTTGCGTCGCGGGCAAAATCTTCAAACAAAGGATGAAAAGGCCATTCGCCAAAACCAAATGTGCCATTAGCCCGTGGCACCGTTGAGCTTGCATCAATCCGATCATAAATAAAAACCTCATCGCCTTCCATGCGGTATTTGAATGGTTCAATGATTTGGGAGGCGGCTAACGACTGGTACATGGTATAAAGGAAAAATGAGATCCCGTTATCCTTAACAAACTTATAAGCCGCTGTTACATCAATGTTTACATTTACACCGTAATAAGGCTCTTCAAACTGTTTAAAAAAGTTGTAGTGCTCTTTCCTGATCCAGTTTTCAATATCTACTTTTTGTTTCATAATTTTTACTGATGCAATATTAGGGATATTAGTAGTATTAAGTTGTAAGTGTTAAGAAGCCGTCTAAATTTTGTTTGAGAAGTTTTTAAGTAGAGACGCATCACATGCGTCTTGCATAGGACAAGCTGCTTTGTAAGTCATTTACTCCATGAATTAGCATGCGGGAGACGCATGTGATGCGTCTCTACAATCTTAAAACAATTACATTTATACAGCTTCTAATTGTTAAGTCAAAAAGCAAATGTCCGGCTTAAGACTTATCACTACAGACTAATTTTTAACTTAACTTCGGGAAATACTAATCTGCCTCAAAATGTCTTCTGCAATAAATAATGCCCAATATCAAAAAGCTGAAATTTTTAAAGCGTTGCATGAACGCGATGGTTTGTTCATTATCCCTAATCCCTGGGATGCCGGTTCGGCTAAAATTTTAACGGGATTAGGTTTTGAAGCTTTTACCACCACAAGTGCCGGGTTGGCCTATGCGCTTGGCAGGCCGGACGGGCATGCTATGATCAGTAGAGAGGAAACGCTTGATAACGCGCTGGCCATTATTAACGCAACACATTTACCGGTAGCGGCCGATTTGGAGAATGGTTTTGGTGATGCCCCTAAAGCATGTGCCGAAACCATTTTAGTGGCAGCAGGAGTGGGCCTGGTTGGTGGTTCAATAGAGGATGCAACTGGGAATGATCAAGATCCTATTTATAACTTCGATCTGTCGGTGGCACGGGTAAAAGCGGCTGTTGAAGCAGCACGCAGCCTGCCATTTCATTTTACACTAACTGCCCGGGCCGAAAATATGATCCACGGGAAAATAGATTTGCAGGATACCATCAAACGGCTTGTTGCTTATGCCGATGCTGGTGCCGATGTGCTTTTTGCGCCCGGACTTAAAACAAGAGAGCAGATAAGTGAAGTAGTAAAAGCTGTTGCGCCAAAACCTGTAAATATTGTGCTTGGCGCAGCAGGTTTTGATATCAGCTTTAATGAACTTGCAGATTTGGGTGTGAAAAGGGTAAGCCTTGGTTCGGCATTAGCGAGGGCGGCTTTAGGTGCTTTTCAGCGGGCCGCTGTTGAGTTAAGCAAGGGGAGTTATAATTTTGTGGATGAAGCTGTGCCTTATCTGGAATTAAATAAAATTTTTGGAAAATAATTCAATCTCTTTTCTATCCCTAACCATGCTGGTTTTTGAACTGTTTTGGCTTTTGGTCACTGCCATAACCCGGTAATATTCAGTATGTAAAGCCTGTTCGGATTGATATCTCAAAATACCAAATGGTATATATTTATATCTTTGCGCCGATTTTAATAAAACCATCATGTTAAACAGAGTAGTTATAACAGGTCTGGGCGCATTGACACCGCTTGGAAATAATGTAAAAACTTATTGGCAAAACTTAGTTGCCGGTAAAAGCGGGGCGGCCACCATCACCCGTTTTGATGCATCCTTGTTCCGTACGCAATTTGCCTGCGAGCTGAAAGATTTCAATATCACAGATCATCTGGATAAAGCTGAATTAAAGCGTACCGATACATTTACGCAATATGCACTTGTAGCAGCGGATGAAGCTATTAAAGATTCGGGTTTTGATTTGAGCAAAATGGATCCTTTTGATGTTGGCGTGATCTGGGGCAGCGGACAAGGCGGTATGGAAACTTTCGAGGAGCAGGTAACCGAATATGCCAAGGGTAACGGACAGCCAAGGTTCAGCCCTTTCTTTGTGCCGAAATTTATTTCCAACATGGCTTCGGGCATGATCTCTATCCGTAATGGTTTTATGGGTATCAATTATACCACGGTATCGGCTTGTGCAACGTCTAACACCGCTATCATGGATGCGTTTAACTACATCCGTTTAGGTAAAGCCAAGATCATCTTAACCGGCGGTTCTGAAGCGCCTATCACTCCGGCTTCTATCGGTGGTTTCAGTTCAATGAAAGCAATGTCGGCCCGCAATAATGATCCGCAACATGCTTCAAGGCCATTTGATATCGACCGTGACGGTTTTGTAATGGGCGAAGGTGCCGGTGCTTTGATATTAGAAGATTACGAACACGCTGTAAGCCGTGGCGCACATATCTATGCCGAAGTAACTGGAGCATCTATGACAGCTGATGCTTACCACATGACTGCAACCCATCCTGAAGGATTAGGTGCTGCCCGCGCTATGCAGCAGGCCCTAAATGAATCGGGATTAAATATTGAAGATGTTGACTACCTGAACATGCATGCCACCTCAACCCCGGTTGGCGACCTTTCAGAGATCAATGCGCTATTGGCTGTTAGCAAAAATAAAGACATCAATACCATTATAGGTTCAACCAAATCAATGACAGGTCACCTGCTTGGTGCTGCCGGAGCTATTGAAGCAATTGCAGCCATCAAATCGATAGGAGATCAAGTGATCCCGCCAACCATCAATACCACAACGCTGGACCCTGCAATTCCTGGTAATTTGAAATTTGTATTGAAAGATGCCATCGATCATAAAGTGAAAGTAGCTATGAGCAACACTTTCGGCTTCGGTGGGCATAATGGCATTGTTGTGTTTAAAGCAATATAAAGCAATTGAAGACTTACGAAGTTTCAAAAACTTCGTAAGTCTGAATTTTATAGACTATCTAAGGCAACAGCTTCCACGTTTTAAGTTCGCCTTTTATCACCACCATAATTTTATTGGTTACCATTCGGTTCAGGATAACTTTTGCACCTATCCACAATAAACTTTTGGTAAGCCATCCCAGATCTGCCACATTGAGTATAATGGTTTGGATCCGGTTCTTCAGGCCGTCACTAAACCGGTCGATATCCTGTTCTTTAATGGTAGGCCAGTTATTGCCCGAACTGAATTTAATATCGGGGAACTTGATATCTTCTTCAAACACAGGGATGATCTGGTAACTATCGTTTTGGGTTGATTTAAATTTCGTTTTATCGGCATTGGCATAACCATCTTTAAAAATAGAGTTGGTGGTAAGTGCCTTGGCAGGTACCGTAAAATAATCACGCAAAAAGATCTTGCAGTTATGACGGCCCAAAAAGAAATCGTGCACCCTGAATTCTTTATTTAAAAAGCCGCTGAACCCGCTCAACGCACCACATGCTATGGCTTGTTCTCCGGTAAGATCGATTGATTTACCACCGGGTGTATCTACTCTTCGGGAAGGTGTGATCAGGTACTGACCTGCACAATCTGCGTCCATGGCATCTTTAATATTAACCGCTTTTGAGCGCATTTGCGATAACATGGATGACAGCGTTAAGCCTATCACGTTTGACACAGCCCTTGATTGCGAAATGGGTGTTGGCGCCTGGGTAGGGAAGGGCTCGATCATCAGCACGGTTGAAACAAACTTGTTATAGTTGTTGTAATCCACATCCGGCTGCCCGGTAAGGTCATCCAAAACACTCCGCACCTTATCAAAAGGCTCGTTATTGATCATGCCACCGTCAACATTCAGTGTTTGATAGCCGCCGGCAGCAATAGGGCTATTGGCTAAGTAATTGCTTAACCATGGGTTATTGTTAACATATTGGGCATCACGCTTAACTATGCGGGATTGAAGGCCAACTGGAAAAGCACCTGTAGCCATGGCAGCATCGGCGGCTATATCGGTATTAACTTTATTTTTTAGATCGAGCGGCATCCAGCCATTGTTATGCCCGGCGATGGCGTTTTCGGTAAGTTCAAAACATGCATAGTCATTATGGATACGCATATTGTATTTGGTAGGCACCGGCGATGCTGAATTGAACGGAACATTATAGGCGTAGCCCTGCAGGTTGGTAAGCGTGGTGAAGATCTTTAAACCCGGTTTGATATAAGCGGGTGTAGGTTGCCATTGTTTTGGATCGGCAGCAACTACACGCTTGGCAACATCATTAATAAAATCAGAGTTAAGGGCCGATATTACACCTGAGTTTTTAATGTCAGATGTATCCAGCATTTTGGAGAACATATCTGCCTGAACAAGATCGACCCATGAGTGGTAGAGCTTATTTTCTGGATGTTCGGCTAAGATATCTCCCGATGGTTTGTCGATATGGGTTATCGGGTTGTTGAGTGAAGAAGCCGCCATGATACTGGTCATACCGCCTGCCGATGCGCCGCCCATAACCGGGATCTGCACCCTGTGCGATGGTACGCCGGGTTCATTGCGGCGCTTGTCCCATTCGGTTAATGCCTGTAACAGATAATCGATAACGCCTGCAGTATAAGCCCCGGCAGATACTGCGCCGGCCATACAAAGTCCTACATAAAATACTTGCTGATCTGAAGTTTTGTCTGCTGCCATGAGATAGATTTTAGGTTGGGTTGTGAAATTTAGAAAAAGGATATTGCAAAGAAGTACGTAAAAATACGTTAGTTGATAGCGGGTTTTACCCAATTACATAGCTTTGCCGGCTTTTTGCGGTTTTGGGTGCTCCCTGGGCTTAAGTTCCTGATCGATAATCTGTTGCTCAAAGCTCTTTTCGTCTTTACGATCGGTTTTAACTATCCATATCATTAGTGCTATTAACAAGGTTATTACAATACTTACTATGAAATAATTGATCTGCATGTTTATATATTTGGTTAACTAAATTTAACCTGACTGTATTAACTGGCGATTAAATTTGAGTGTGAAATAAAACAAGTCAGCATCCTGGTTTTCGGGAATTGATAGCATCCGATAAAATAATTACTTTATGCAGGCCCATGTAACTGCCATTACCCTTGCTGTTAAAGATCTTGCTGCGATCAAGGCATTTTACATCGGGAAATTTGGATGGCAGATCCTTGCCGAAAATGAAAAGATAATAATGTTAAAGTTTGATAATTTGGTCGTCACTTTGTGTGATGAGCCGCTTTTTGAAGAATACACAAATATAAGCAATAATGCCCGGAGTAAGGGTTTTTATTTCACCATAAACCTTGCTTCAAAGGCTGATGTTGATGCAAAAATAGCCGAATTAGATCAAGCGGGCGTGCCAATACAGAAACTACCGGCCGAAACATTTTGGGGCGGTTATGCGGGTTTTATTGCCGACCCTGAAGGGAATTGCTGGGAGATCTGCTATAATCCCTATATCTAAAGCTGAAAAGTAAAGCGTGTTTCTTCGGATGTTGACATTACGGAAAGCCTGCCGCCGTGCGCTTTTGCTATCTCTAAAGAGATGTATAAGCCCAAACCTAAGCCTTGTTGCCCGGGTTTAACCTCGCCGCGTGAGAAGGGCTGAAATAATCGTTCCATTGCCGCTTCCGGAATTTGTTCGCCGGCGTTGGTTACTGAAAGTGTAAAGCCGTCATTTGCATTGCTGGCAGATACATTAACGGGAGTATCTTTTTTACCATGTGCTAATGCGTTCGATAGCAGGTTGGAGAATAGTTGTGCTATCCGGGTGCTGTCGCAAAATACGGTGCCGGTAATATTAAAATCGGTAATGATCTGCCGTTCGGGTGATGCGAGAAGCAGCTCGGAGATTACATGCGTAAGTGTTTTTTCAAGATGTTCATGATGAGTTAAAGAAAGTGTGATCCCATCTCCAAGACGGCCGCGTGCAAAATCGAGCAGGTTATCTATCAGGCCTTTCATGCGCATGGATGAATCCTGAAGGATGGCCGCCAGGCGTTTAAGGCGGTCATCAAGCGGCATCCGTATCATTAGTTGGCCAACATTTGATACAGCCGTAACCGGATTGCGCAGATCATGGCCTAAAATGGCTATAAACTGCTCACGTAATTCGGCGGTTTTTTGCTCTTCCAAAAGTTTCTCTTCGGCAAAAGCCAGCTGTTCAATTGCCTGTAAATGAAACGAGATGAGGTCGGCATAAAGCTTGAACATATTGATAACCTCGGGCGTATTAAGCCGGGCCGGGTTAGGATCAATAGCGCAAAGCGTACCAAAAAAACTACCATCCTTACGGATGATAGGCATCGAAATATAGCTTTGAAAACCATACATCAAAGGCGTGTGATGGTTACGAAACCGCTCATCCTTTTCAACATGATCAATAATTACAGCTTCTTCACTTTGCCTTATTTCATGGCAAATAGTTGTTTCTAACTGTAATTCGCCACCCGGTACCAGGCCAAACTGAATATTATCCAATACGGCACATGCTATCCATTTTTTTTCAGTAACACGGGCTACGGCTGCAAACCCCATCCCTGTTGTCCGGCAAATAACCTCCAGTATTGAACTTACTACGGGAATCTGGTCTACTGCTTCCAGATCTGCCTGGAGATTGGGGTCTAATGTGCCTGTCATTTGAGGTTTTAAATTCTCGCGCTGTGTTTAAAAATACAAATATTACTAACACAAAATAGTATGTGTTTGTTGAATTAAGAATAATTTAACCGTACTGGTTAAATTATTATTCTTTAGTTAAATAAAAAACTGGTTTTATAACTGTACATGAACATGGTCATCATGCCTTACTGCCCGGCAACCATGAAACCGGAGTTTTGATGTAGTGATACCTAACCGTGTTTTTAAATGAGGCTCAATAAATATTTTATTGATAACGTTTTGTGCTGCAAATAAATTTACGAGGGTTTTTGTTCGCAAGCTATCGAACGTAAAATTGACTTTATTGCCTTGGGGAACTATTTTGGTCAGAAAACTATATTGCCAGTAACCTTTTACCAGGCAAGCCTGAGATGTATTAAGTTCTCCTGCACGTGGCTCTTCACTAATTCCGTAACCGATTGACGAAGGAGTTTTATTAGTCTCTGATCCTGTTTTGTTATCAATATAGAAAAATGCAAGATCCAGTTTTTTGCCATCATTGTGGCTCAGGTGTGGCATAAGCGGAAAACCGTTAATAAACGGAAAGCTTGCATCAAGATAATTTAAGGTGCTACCCGGATACCTTTGGTTCATCTCGGAGGCTACGGCGAATGTAGCCTGCTTAAGCTGAGGGCGAACATAATTACGGTTAAACAAGCAGGTTAACCGGTTTAACGGCCGTAAATGATTAGTTTCTGATAATGGAAGAGGCTCCCTGCCCCATAACCGGGCAAGCGGCGGCACAATTAAAAAAGTTGCAAGGCAATAAAGAAGAATAAAAACGGCAAGCTTTGTAAATTGCTGATAGTACTTATTTCTTGAAGTTTTGTTGATTAGTTTGTGAAAGCTAATTGAAATAATATAAACCAGCCCGCCAATTTGAGTTAAAATGGTGAGCAGGCAAACCAATAAAGCAATAAGTATGGGTTTTACTATTTTCAATTGTTTTTTTAAATTCAATTTAACGGTATAGTAAACCAAAAGGTGCTGCCCTTGCCAATTTCGCTTTCAACGCCCATTTCGCCGCCATGCCGTTCAATAATTTCGGAACTGATATATAAGCCAAGCCCAAGCCCTGAGTATTGAATGCCGGAGGTATCAACCCTGTAGTAACGCTCAAATAAATGCGGAATGTTCTCTGCCGGGATTCCTTTGCCAAAATCCTGTACCGATACCTGGGCCATATCACCCTGTTTACTAATGTTAATGACTATCCGGTTGCTGTCGGGGGCATATTTAACCGCGTTGTTTACAAAGTTAACAACAACCTGGTCAATGCGTTGCCTGTCGGCATACAGCTCAAGCTCAGTATCGCCGGTAAGCTCCAGTTCATGTGTGCCGGTAAGCCTCACATGGTCACAGCATTCATTGATCATCTGGGCCGCCAAAAAGCGTGTTTTATAAAGCGTAAGCTGCCCCGCTGTTATTTTTGAAACATTAAGTAAGCTATCAACCAATTGCTGCATTTTATTCAGGCTGCTGTTACCGCGATTGATAAACTGAGGGATCTTATCAGACGAGGGATCAACCTTGATCAGCCTGTCCAGCAACTGCATTGATGCTTTGATGGATGTCATAGGTGTTTTAAGCTCATGGCTTGCCACACTTATAAAATCGTCTTTTTGTTGTTGCAGGTGTTTAAATTCGGTGATATCAAGAAGGGTGCCCAGGATCCTTAACGGTTTGTTTATGGAGCCGTAGTAAACCTTACCTTGTGCCCGAATCCAGCGCAGGGTGCCATCAGGCCAGATTATTCGCGCCTCGTAAAAAAGTTTTCCGCTGGTGAGTGCTGTTTTGTGGGCATTGTTGCGCAACTCAAAATCGTCGGGGTGTAGTGCTTTTACAAATAGATCGCGGGGCACATCCCGGGCAAATCCAAATATGGCGTTAAATCTTTCTGATGTTAGTATTTCA
>NZ_DASVOB010000613.1:0-9840 GCF_036383575.1 Mucilaginibacter sp. | reverse complement strand
TTTTCAATAATAGCCTGTCCTAATAAAAAACCTATGTTTTTTCCCTGTGCTTTTGGCAAAAGGTATAAAGGCTCGGCTACCTGCCCTTCCATAAACGATGGTGGCTTGGAGCCTGTCTTGTTAACGTCATTAAAACTGGTGGTAATGGCCTGCGGCTGTTTCAGCAATTTATTAAGGCTACCGCCCGATACCATATCGGCTCCTTTATCCAATATGGCTTTCCCAAAACCGCCAAACTGAGCTTGTACAGCAGTGCTGCAAAATAGGCAGATACTCAGGCAAATGATAAGATGTTTTTTGATGTTTTTCATAAAAAAAATAGGTATGTTAGTGTAGGGAGCAGGAGTTTTTTGTGCTTCATATGGATATAATGTTTAAGTTTCAATTTCAATAAACGAAAAAAGGCACTAACTGTTTTTTGATTTTATTCACAATTGTTATACAATAGTTAATATATCTATTGATGGAGGCAATAATATCCTGTAGTTATAAACTACAGGCATAGTCGTCCGAAGTCAGGAGACTTCAGACAGCATAATTACTTCAACACTTGTTTATTTCAGCTCAAGTTCCATTTGGATGTTGGCGCGCTCATAGGGCGAAGGCCTGCCCGCTATTTTTACAAAGCCCAGTTTATGGTACAGGCTGATAGCAGGTTTTAAAATGGTATTACTTTCCAGGTACAGTTTATGACCGCCAAGTGCTTTTGCCTTTTCAATAATAGCCTGTCCTAATAAAAAACCTATGTTTTTTCCCTGTGCTTTTGGCGATACGGCCATTTTAGCAAGCTCATAATCATAGTCGGGATCATTCATCTTTAACAATGCGCATACGCCAACCGGCTCGTCGTTGTAAAGGGCGACCAATATAAGTCCTCCATTATCGATGATATAACTATCCGCATTATCAAGTGCCTTGTAGTCGGCTTCTTCCATTTTAAAGTATTTGGAGATCCACTCTTCATTTAATGCTTTAAAGGCCGCGTTATAGCGTGGCTCATAAGGTACTATCTGTACTTTATTGCTCTCCCGTATCTTTTGGTGTTCCTGTACCCTGCGCAACAATGATTTTTGTTCCAGCAGATATTCCCATTCTTCGATGGCTTTCCACAGGTCGTGGTTTGCCTGGGCCAGAATTTCTTCCACAGCGTTGGTAACATCAGCGTACTGATCCCTGATCTTAACAGCCGCATCAAGTCCCTTAGCCGAAAGACTTACCATGTTTCGGCGTCCGTCCGTTTTATCCTTTTTTTCAATAACAAAGCCATTCTTTACCATTTCGGCAATGATCTTACTTACAGAAGGGTGCGAGTGGCCGATCTCCCGGGCAATTGAGGTGATCGTAAATTCACCGCCATCCTGCAATACATAAAAAACAGGAAACCATTTGGGTTGAAGATTAATCTGGTATAAATTGTAGATCCTTGCTGCGTCTTCCCCAACAGTTTCAGTCAGCATTCTGAGCCTGCTCCCTATAGCCATTTTTCCTACTTTATTAAAGAAATCCATATTTTGTGTAATTAATTATGTAACTAATTACACAAATATATTGTGTTGCTTTTAAAACCGCAAGCGGATCAATTTCATATTCAATTCATAAACCGCAGTTTTAAAATGTGAAGAAAGCAAAAGCCGGTTGATGAAGACATTAATAACTTCCTTTTATAAAGCACCGATGACACATTTAATTGATACACCATTGTTCGAGATCTCAGGGCTTCGGACAGCGTTATATTTTCATCAGGGAGAGATTATATCGTAAGCAACGAAAATAGCTTTAGCTGCGTATTAACAAAAAATGTATTAATAACCCCTTTTTTAAACGAAACACACAAAGTGAAAAATTTAATTGTATCTATAATTGGAATATTTTTATTTCAAAATGCTGTAAATGCTCAGAGCTCAAAACCTAATCATTCTCTAAAAAAGGCAGCCATTGACTCTGTAAAATGGAAAGCGGACCATTATATTGTAGACAGGGATGCCGCATTCACTGACCCTCTTCTGGCTATTAAAAAATTAGAAGGAGGCAATAAGAGATTTGTTGAAAATAAATCTATCCGCCCAAGGCAGGATGCAGGAACCGTTAAAAAGTTAGGTTTGGGCCAAAAGCCTTTTGCAACCATTGTAAGTTGTTCTGATTCCCGCGTACCCAATGAACTTGTATTTGATCAGGGCTTAGGTGATCTGTTCATTATCAGAACGGCAGGCCAGGTATCATCAGCAGCTTCTTATGGTAGCATGGAGTATGCAGTAGTAAAATTGTACACCAAGTTGATCGTAGTTTTAGGACATACCGACTGCGGTGCTGTGGCGGCTGCAGTGCAAAGGCCAGAAGACGTTCCCGGTCATATTGTTACTTTAATAAACGAAATTAAACCTGCTGTTGCCAAGGTTGCCCACATGCCTGGGGACCCTGTGAATAATGCTGTGAGGCAAAATGTGATTGACCAGGTAAATACCTTAAGAAATTTAGATCCAATTTTACATAAAAAATATTCAAAAGGCGAGATACTGATAGTGGGTGCAGTTTATGATATTCACACAGGAAAAGTGGAGTTCTTAAAAGAAACCTTGCAGCATCTTCCGGAAATAAAATCCAAATAAACCGAACTTAGAAGGATTGATCTAACCGACGCTTATCTGTTTCAGTCATGGATTTTAACTTTGTAAGTTTCCTCATTTTATAACGTAAAAGCCGGACTTGATTAGCCCGGCTTTTACGTTATAAAGCTTTTAAATACTAAGCTAATGCTTTCCCCATTAAAGGATCGCTGAAGCTTGATTTGCCTGTTTCCACGCGGCCTGCGAAACGTTTCGCAAATTTCTCAAAACCATCAACCTTCGTGCTGAAATCATACCAGCCATGGGTTTTGCTTAAGTTTAAAGCTACAGTGGTACTGGCGCCTGCTTTTACAGAAACTTTATGATCACCGGTTTTATAGCCATGGTCAGCTACAGCTATGGTCTGCGCTTTGTTGGTATGGTTAGTGATCTTTAGGCTAACATTCCCGGTTAATTTACCGGCAGCTTGCTCGTATTCGCAAACAACATCAACCAGCGGATCAGCAGCGTTGCCCTGGTACTCGCGGAAGAAGCCGTTAGGGCCATAGGTACGCAAATGATATTCGCTGTTTTCAAATTCATGAAGCGGCCATACGTCAGCCAGTGTGTCGCCGGCTTTAACGGTATAGGCCCAGGTACGGAGGTCTTCCATTTTCTGCGGATCATTCATCGTTGCATATTTGCCGGGGGCATATACGTTAAATGGCGAACCCAATGCTTTTGCACCAAAGGTTTTGTTACTTGCAGTAAATTTGATCTCGAACGATTTTTTATCTGCACTCAGTTTACCATCTGCATATAATTGGTAAGGGAGGGCCGATGATGGTTTAATCCCTTTTTCCTGCTGTGGCATGTATGGTGACGAATGCGGATCTTTATTGATCTGCGCAATTTCATCGGCAGTAAGCAGCTTATAGTCGGATGGGAGTTTTTTGAATTGCGCTTTGTGGATACTTTCTAAAAACGCTTCCCTTGCAACAAACTCAGGGTTTTCGATCTTCTCGCCGTTGTATGGGCGGAAGACACTTGAAAGATCTCCGCAAACGGTACGGCGCCACTCGCTGATATTAGATTCGGTCACTTTTTTACCGGTTTTGTGGCTCAAAAAGCTTTCTAAAAATTGGAGGGTTGAAGTATGGTCAAACACCTCGGAGTTAACCCAACCGCCGCGACTCCATGGCGAAGCAATTACCAATGGTACACGGTAACCTAAACCTATCGGGCTTTCACGGTCAAATACTTCGGGGAAGTTGTTGCGTGCCTTTTCCTGTTCTAAAGTAACAAACTCAACGCTTGGGTCAATTCCTTCAGATACCTTACCTGTACCTGGTTTATGCGGGTTTGGTGCGGTAAACGGTGGGACGTGATCGAAGTAACCGTCATTTTCATCGTAAGCTAAAATGAAAACTGTCTTTTTCCAAACATCTGGGTTTTGGGTTAGGATATCCAGTACTTCGGAAACGTACCAGGCACCATACCAGGCCGAACTTGGATGATCAGAAAAATGCTCAGGGGCTGATAGCCAGCTTACGGTTGGCAGATGGCCATCCTTTACATCGGCACGGAACTGGTGTAACACGTCGCCTTTAGGTACTAATACCTCGCGCTCGGTGCCATCATCATTATATTTCAGCGGACTTAAAGTGCGGTAGTGCGGATCATTGGTATTGGTTACAAAACCTTTTTGGTGCAGATTTTTTTCGCGTTGCGAAAGGCTTGCAAATTTACCAGGATCAAGGTTCGCCATGTCCTTTTTGGTGTTCTCCAGGTCGCGCTGCTTTTGTTTAAGCTGTTTTTGCAGGTGATCGATGTGTGCATCGCCGGCAGGCAAAGCGGCAATTTGTTTTTCTACAGCAGCAATTTCATCAGGCAAAATGGTTGATTTTTTTTGCAGATGGGCAATATGCTTGTCGTAAAGTTTAATATTGTACTGTCCGAAAAACTCCAGCGGGTTATCCTGGAAATTTGACAGCCATGGGTCTTCTTCGCCCTGTAAGCCGGTATCAATGGCAATTTCGTTTTGATAGTGTTTCCACGATATGTTATGGTCTTCCAAACGCTCAGGGAACGTTGCCCAGTTCAGGGTACCATAATCCATGTCATCGTTCCAAACATGAGCTAATGAGTTTTCATGCTGCTCGGCGCGAATGGTACCGCTCCAGAAATATAACCTGTTTGGGTTGGTGCCTGTCAGTGATGAACAAAAATTCTGATCACAAACGGTGAAAGCATCAGCTAAAGCATAGTAAAATGGAATATCCTCACGGTTGTGGAACCCCATAGTTAAAGGCATATTTGAATATTCCTTAATGCTGTTGCGTTTAACGATAAGCCATTGGTCAAACTTGCCATCGTTACGGGCATTCACCTGGTTGGCCCATGAATGCGGCAATGAGCTCATCCAGGTTGCTTTGGTGTTTTTGATGTCGAGGTGGAAAGGAGCATAGGTTTCGCCTTTTTTGTTTGATTGCAGCCAAACCTTGTTTTTATTTGGCAGGTCAATAGCACGCGGATCGTTATAACCACGTACCCCTTTCAGCATACCATAAGTATGGTCGAACGAGCGGTTTTCCTGCATCAGGATCACAATGTGCTCGGCGTCCAGGTAAGTGCTGCCCTGTGCCGGGTTAATAGCCATTGCTTTTTGAATAGATTCGGGTAAAATGCTGGCGAGACCGGCCGCTCCGGTTAATAAGGCTGCTTTTTTAAGAAAATCTCTCCTTGAATCAGACATGTTTATTTGAGGTATATTTTAGTTTTATAAAAAAACGTCATTGCGAGGTACGAAGCAATCCCAAACAGGCAGAGAGGCTGTGCAAGCCCGTCCTGTAAAGTCGGGGATTGCTTCGTGCCTCGCAATGACGTTGGAGGAATATATCATTTTATTAAATTAAAACAGCTTGATGACTACAAATTAATCTATGAACCATCAACCATTAACTATCCGTCTTTCCGCTGTGCAATAACCTGTTCACAAAGGCCAAATGATAAGGTCATGCCGTTACCACCGAGGCCATTGATGAGCGTTACGCCAGGTTCAATATCTACCACCAGTTCGGATGCGCCATTGGTCATTTTAGGGTAGATACCGTGCCATGACTGCAACATTCTCCAGTCTTTAAAATTGGCGAATGTATGTAAGTATTCGATTATCAAATTATTAATAAATTCCTTATCGAAAGGATCATGAACCAAACCGTATTCGTGCGAATCGCCGATGGTAAGCTCGCCGCTGCCGTTTTGCGATACCATCACATGGATACCCCATTTCAGGTGTGTTGCATATTGCTCTTCATAACGTTTCCTCAATGCAGGTAACGAAGCCGCGGCCTGGAAACCCGGATAATGGATCATGGATAAACCACCGCATAATGAGGGACCGATACGCCATTCATCAGGCTGGGTAACCAAACGCATCATTTGCAGTTTGCATTTGGTAATTTGCGTTTGAGCAAAAAGTTCAGGGTACAGTGTTTCAAAATCGGCTCCACTGCAAACATAGATCTCGTCGGCTTCCCAGCTTTGGGTACCAGAACTAACCTTTGGATGTTCGATGCGGCTGATGGCCGTGTTCCAGTGAAATTCCACGCCAAATTTTTCGGCAAGATAAGCGGCTACCTGTCCTATTGCCACCCGCGATTCAACGATCATTTCCTCTCCGCTCCACAATGCACCTTTTAAGCCATCGGTATTGATAGCCGGTGATTTTGAGAGGGCTTCGCCGGGAGTTAACACGGCACAATCACGGTGTTGTTTGTTTACATCCACATACTCCTCTATCACTTGTAGCTCATCATCTTGATAGGCAAGGTGTAATGAACCAACCTCATTATGCCAGATGTTGGCTTCGGTACAAACTGTTTTCCAGATGCTTTTTGACAGCATGGCGCGCTCAAACATTGGCCCGGTAGCCTGGCCTATTGGCCATACCATACCAAAATTACGGATGGAAGCGCCTACTGCGCGTTCGTTGCGCTCAAACACGGTTACCTTATAACCGCGAACGGCCAAAGCGCGGGCAGTAGCCAAACCTACTATACCTGCGCCTATGATTATAGCAGTGCCCCCCTGCCCCCTGAAGGGGGAGTTTTTTGAGTTATTATTTTCGCTCATTATATTATTCATTAGGTCGTTGAGTCATTTTTTGATTTGGAACTCACGACTGCGGACTTATTGTCTGAAAATTTATCTGTTCCCCGGTATCCTCTTCGGCATTCAATTTTTTTTTATCACGTGCTGCGCTTTGCAAAAAGTAAATGAGAGATAACGACCCACAAATGCCGCCAACGAGGGCTACTGTCATTACACCTTCCTGGAAAAATGTACCCCAGCTGATTGACGGTCGCCCCAGTTCTTTTACCAGTAAAACACTTACGCTGCCCAGGTAGCCCATCGAATCGGCAATGTACATGATAAAGCCAACGTTGCTTTTATAGTGAAACGATGCTATCATCCGCTCAAAAAATATAGCGTTATAGGGCACGTAGCCCATATACAGGCCAAGGCCTACGCAGGTCATCCATGAGGTTGGCCCCATCATTTTAAAGGTAAACATGATGGTTGATATGCCCACCAGCACGCAACCGCTTATGATCATTAAGTGAATGATACTAAAAGCGCGCAGGTTTTTACGTACCAGGATGAGCAGGCTCATGGCAACAAGCACCACCAGCGAAATTTTAATATCGGTAGTAGTGAAAATGCTGTTATCCTTAATGCCCAGATTGGCCCAGATCTCTACCTCGAAATTATCGCGTACATCACGCATAATGGTGAGCAGCACATAAACAATAAGGGTGAGGATAATGCCGGGTAAAAAACGGATGACGAATTGCTTACGTTCGGCGGCATTCATCGGAGTTCGTTCCGAACGCAAGTGTTTATCTTCGGCAGTAGGTGCGGGGATGAGCTCCATACAGCCAACAAAAAATAGCAGTGGCAATGCAAACACAGCCCCCGTTAAAAAGGGCATGTAATATTCATTTACATGAAAGCTGCTAATTAAAGTACGCCCCGTTGTTTTTACGAAGCCCGAGGCAAAGATGAGACTGATAGATAATACCGATGCCATAAATTCGGTTGAGCGCCTGCCTTCCAGATAACCAAAAACCAGGCCCCAGATAAGCCCCAGTGGGAAACCGTTGATAAAAAGGAAAGCGATGTTCCATGGCGCAGGCACGAAAGCGAAGGCGAGCAGGGCGGCCCAGGCAATACCAATTAATACTAAAATATAGCGTGCACGGGTTTTGCTGTTTACTTCTGCTATAAATTTGATGCCGTAAAATTTGCTGCTCATATAGCCGATAACCTGGGCTATAACCAACCAAACCTTATAATCAACATGAAAGTATTCGTGACCTGTGAAAGTTGCCGCCGCAAAAGCCTTACGAAAAGCATACATGGATGTATACGTTCCGAAGGCCGAAACCGCTGCCAAAACTGAAATCAGTGCATAAGGCCATTGGGCTACTTTTGCACGTAAACTTTCAATCAGCCTCATTTACTTATTGATTTATGATGTCAACTACCAGTGCAATATCGTCAATAATATGGGTAGGATTATAGGTTTCCAGTTCGGCGCGGGTGAAAATTCCTGTAGTTACGCCTATGGAATATTTGCAGCCGGTATTTTGTCCTTCGCGTACGTCAACCTCGGTATCGCCTACTTTGGCAACTTCCTGCGGGTCTGTAATGCCGGCTTCCTGCATCATTTTCTGGATCATGAAAGGGTGCGGGCGGCCAAGTTCTACCTCGTCTGATCCCACAACGTAATCGATCAGGCCTTTCTCTTGCCATTGCAGGCGGTTTACGATGGTATCGGCAATATCGCGCGAAAAGCCGGTATTGATACCCACTTTTACGCCTTGCTCATGCAGTTTGGCAAATGTTTCTTCTACATTTGGCAGCGGTTCAATACCCTGCTCAAACTGGTAAAAGTTGATCATTTGCTGTACAAATTCTTTATGTATGGTAGTTACCAGTTCGTCGGTAATAACTGACTGATCGGCCTCGTGTTCGGCAAGCATTTTACGGATGGCGAGGGTTTTCTCATAGCCCATCAACGGATCTATTTTCTCCAGTTCAACTTCGTAACCAGACTTTTGCATAGCAGCCCTGAAAGCCTTGCTAACCTCATGATCGTCTTTAACCGTAGTACCGGCTATATCAAATACCACTAATTTTATGCTCATAATAACAAATATAATTGTTTAGCAATACTAAACTTTTTTTATTAAAATTAAACTAAATTAGTGTTAAGGTTTGGTTAAGGTGAGATTAGTGGTTTATTGAGCTTCCTTAATTTGCAAACAGGAAATGTATGCGAGGCGTTGCTACAAAAGAATAGTCATAAAACTTGAGCCATACAGACAAGTAAACTGAGCCGTGCAAGTAATTTCCTCATGAACAAGAGTCCTGATATTTGTTTTAAATAAAAATATCAACTATGGGGAACATAACGAAAATAAATTTGGGCAAAAACGGCCCGCTGGTTTCAAAGCTGGGCCTGGGTTGTATGCGCATGTCATCTGTTTGGGGCAGTACAGCTAACGACGAAAACGAAAGTATCGCCACTATACAGGCGGCGTTAGATAACGGCATCAACTTTTTAAACACCGGCGATTTTTATGGCGCTGGTCATAATGAGCTATTGGTAGGCAAGGCCGTTAAAGGCCGCCGCGACGACGCGTTTATCAGCGTGAAATTTGGCGCTATTTTTTATAATGGCCAATGGCTTGGTTTAGATCTTCGTCCTATAGCCATCAAAAACTTCATCAATTATTCGTTAGTACGATTAGGTATCGATACCATAGATCTGTATCAACCCTGCCGCCTGGATAACAGCGTTCCGGTAGAAGATGTGATAGGTACCGTTGCCGACCTGATTAAGGAAGGAAAAGTACGCCATCTTGGTGTTTCTGAAATTACTGCAGATCAATTACGCAAAGCCAACAGCATACACCCTGTAACCGCGCTGGAAATTGGCTACTCGTTAGCCGACAGGCAAATTGAAAACGATCTGCTGCCTACTGCTAAAGAACTGGGGATAGGCGTAGTAGCATTCGCCAACACCGCCGAAGGTTTACTTACCGGGGATATGAAAGCACCGCTTCCGGCTAATAGCTATCATAACCACTTTTCGCGTTTCCAGGGAGAAAACCTGGTGAAAAATCTTGAAAGGGTTGAAGTATTAAAACAGATGGCCGGCGACAAAGGCTACACGCCTACACAGCTTGCCATTGCATGGGTAAACGCCCAGGATGATAATATCATGCCG
>NZ_DASVOB010000612.1:0-3980 GCF_036383575.1 Mucilaginibacter sp. | reverse complement strand
GGGGATTATGGATATTTTCAGGCTGCCTAAGTTTGCCTATTATTTTTATCAAAGCCAAAGGGACGCTGCCGAAAGTAAACCGATGCTGTTCATCGCCAATTACTGGAATAACACCGATACCAAAAGTGTAAAGGTTTACAGTAATTGTGGTGAGGTAGAACTGTTCCTGAACGGCAGATCGATAGGCAAACAGAAACCAGATATTGGCAGCATGAATAATAACCTTAAACATGCTCCATTTACCTTTAACGTAGCTTACCAGCCCGGCACATTAACCGCTAAAGGTTATATCAACGGTCAACCGGTAACTAATGCCGAACGCAAAACACCTGGAAAAGCTTCGCAAATCAAATTAACAGTTGATTACAGTGGCAAAATACCTGTAGCTGGTAAAAACGATGTGGTGTTTGTTTACGCTTCGGTAACTGATGAAAATGGCACCGTGATTCCGGTTGCAACCAATTCGCTCAGGCTAAAAGTAAGCGGCGAAGGGGAAGTGATTGGAGAGGGAGAAGTGAAGGCTGAAGCCGGGATCGCTGCATTTTTGATAAAGGCGGGCTCCGTACCCGGCAAGATCCATCTTTCTGCTTCAGGAGATGGCTTGAATGCAGGAACACAAGAAGTAGTGATCAAATAGATAAAGCAATAATAAAAAGGGATCCCCCGGATTTTTAAATCGTAAGGTTTAATGGTCCGGGGGATTTTTGTTTAAAATCCGGAAACTTCAAAGCCTTATAACACTACCGTTTTAATAAAACTTCAAAACTATGCTGAAGTAAGCTAAAGATATTTTGGATACAGAATAATTGTTATATTGACATCAAATTTGCGATGCCTATTTATCGTAGCCACAATAAACCACAATGAAGATATTCCGGTTCCCCCTCCCGCTTAAAACGCGAAAAGAACGATCTTTTTTGATGCTGCCTGCTTTATGTATCCTGACGTTATCCGCAGGGTGTAATCACAAGCCTGCCGCCGATTCCCAACAACCATTGTTTAAATTATTGCAGCCGGAGCAAACCCATATTGATTTTGCCAATACTTTAACCGAAGGTTTGAACACCAATGTGCTGATGTACGAGTATTTTTATAATGGTGGCGGTGTGGCTGTCGGCGATTTAAACGGCGATGGCCTACAGGATCTTTATTTTACCGGCAACATGACCGATAATAAATTGTACCTGAATCAGGGCAATATGCAGTTTAAGGATATTACAACTGATGCAGGTGTAACGGGCAGGCCCGGTCCCTGGAAAACAGGTGTTACCATGGCCGATGTTAACGGTGATGGCAAGCTGGATATTTATATATGTTATTCGGGTAAAATAAGGGCCGAAAAAAGGGTTAACCAGTTGTTCGTAAACCAGGGGAACAATGCCGCTGGTGTACCTGTGTTTAAAGATATGACTGCGGATTACGGTCTTGATTTTCCGTCGTTCAGCACACAGGCATACTTTTTTGATTATGACAGGGATGGTGATCTCGACCTGTTGTTAGTTAATCACAACCCGGCACGGATCAGTATTCTTGACGATGCATTTGTTAAAGAGATGACCGCCAAAAAAGATAACGAATCGGGGATCAGGTTGCTGCGGAATGATAATAACCATTTTGTTGATGTTACCGGGGCTTCGGGAATCATCAATACCTCATTGTCATATGGTTTGGCAGCCGGCATAGCCGATATTAATGGCGATGGCTGGCCGGATATTTATGTATCAAACGATTACAGCATTCCCGACAGATTGTATATCAATAATGGTAAGGGCGGTTTTACTGACGAGCTTCAGAAACAGATCGGCCATACTTCATTTTATTCCATGGGTAATGATGTGGCCGATATCAACAATGATGGTAAGCCTGATATCTACACGCTGGATATGCTTCCCGAAGATAACAAACGTCAAAAACTGTTGTTCGGCGTTGATAATTATGAAGCTTTTGACCTTAACCTGCGGGTTGGCTTTTATTACCAGTATATGCGCAATATGCTGCAGATCAACAATGGTAATAACTCGTTCAGCGAAACAGGGCAACTGGCGGGTATCTCCAATACCGACTGGAGCTGGTCGCCATTATTTGCCGATTATGATAATGATGGCTGGAAAGACCTGTTTGTAAGCAACGGTTATACCCGCGACTATACCAACATGGACTTTTTAAAGTTTATGGGCGATAACCTTAAAGACAGGCGCGTAATGCGGCAGGACCTCCTGGATATTGTGAGCCAGATGCCGTCCTCGCAAATGAAAAGTTACCTGTTTAAAAATAATGGCAACGCCACGTTTACCAACACAAGTGAACAGTGGGGTATAACGCTGCCATCAAACAGTAACGGTGCGGCTTATGTCGATCTGGATAATGACGGCGACCTCGACCTGGTGGTAAATAATATTAATCAGCCTGCTTTTGTTTATGAAAATCAGGCCGCCAAGCAAAATGACAACCATTATTTAGCTATAAAATTAAATGGCAGCGGGGCCAATACGCAGGGGATAGGGGCTAAGGTTAGTATCTATTCGGGCAGTAAAATGCAGTACCTGGAGCAAATGCCAACCCATGGCTACCAGTCAACTGTTTCGCCGGTACTTCATTTTGGATTAGGAAAAGATAAGCAGATTGATTCATTAAGGATCACCTGGCAAAGTGGCAAATCACAAATAATTCAAAAGGTAAAAGCCAATGAACAGCTTGTTTTAAACGAAAAGGATGCCACTGGCACCAGTCCGGCACAAAAACAAATTGAACCTGTATTTAAGGAAGTGCCCTCACCCATAGCATCCCGCGAAAGCGATAATACAACCAATGATTTTAAGCGGCAGCCATTAATGGTTAACTCCATATCCTTTTCGGGTTCCATACTTACAAAAGGTGATGCCAATGGTGACGGGCTGGAAGATATCTATACTGGTGCGCACGATGGCAAAGCTGGTGTATTATACCTGCAGGAAAAGGATGGGAAATTTATAAGCAAAGCTGTTCCGGCTTTTGATGCCGATAAAAATAGTACAGATGCCGCAGCGTTGTTTTTTGATGCCAATGGCGATGGTAAGCCCGACCTTTATGTAGCCTCAGGTGGTTATGCCGATTACAAACCAGACGATGCACTGTTGCAGGACAGGCTGTATCTTAACGATGGTAAAGGAAACTTCAGCAAGGCGAACAATGCCTTACCTAAAATGATCAGCAGTAAAAGCTGTGTAAAAGCGGCCGATATTAACGGGGATGGTTTCCCTGATCTGTTTGTTGGTGGTAGGGTAGTGCCAGGCCGCTATCCCGAAGCGCCCGAAAGCTATATCCTGATCAATGATGGCAAGGGACATTTTACCGATGAAACGGCAAAATATAATCCGGCATTAAAAAATATAGGTATGGTAACCGATGCCGCCTGGGTTGATATGAACGACGACAAAAAGCCCGATCTTGTGCTGGTTGGCGAATGGATGCCGATCACGGTTTTTGAAAATAATGGCGCTAAACTTACTGATGCCACTGTGAAATACTTTGATAAAAAATATGCCGGCTGGTGGAACTGTTTACAGGTAAGCGATATCAACCATGACGGTCACCCCGATATTATTGCCGGGAACGTCGGGTTAAATACCCAGTGCAAAGCAAGTGACGCTGAGCCTGCCGAAATGTTTTATAAGGATTTTGATGACAATGGTTCAGTCGACCCGATGCTGTGTTTTTACATTCAGCATAAAAACTACCCTTTTGTAAGCCGCGATGAACTGCTCGATCAGTTAAGTGTTATGCGCGGCCGGTTCCCTGATTATAAAAGCTACGCCGATGCTACCATGGATAAGATCTTTACCCCTGAAGAATTGAAAGGCGTAAAAAAACTGACAACCAACGAGCTTGCAACAGCCTGCTTTATCAGTAATGGACAAGGGCGATTAAAGCAAGTGGCATTGCCTTTGCAGGCCCAGTATTCCCCGGTTTTTACCATTACTACACTTGATTATGACCATGAT
>NZ_DASVOB010000611.1:0-4180 GCF_036383575.1 Mucilaginibacter sp. | reverse complement strand
CAATCCTTAAAAATTTCCCCAACCCATCTCTGATTTTACGCCGTCAATCCGGTGATGTGATAACATGCCTTCCAAAATGGCCGCGAAAAGTCAAAAAATCAAACCGGCTAAGCATTAGCCAAATACCTTTCAAACATATGTTAAAACGCGGATACAAAAATTATAAAAAAATAACTTACTAACTATTTGATAATTAATACAAAGTTTCTATCTTTGCCGTCCCTTTCGGGGGAGAAATATGTCTTGAACGAAGCCCTACTGCTTCGATGGACACAAACAAATTAAGAAAATGTCAGGAATTATTGGTAAAAAAGTAGGAATGACCAGCATTTTCGACGAGACAGGGAAGAATATCCCTTGTACTGTGATCGAAGCTGGCCCTTGCGTGGTAACCCAGATCAAATCTGTGGATATCGATGGATATGCAGCTGTTCAGCTTGCATATGGCGACAAAAAGGAAAAAAACACTTCTGGACCGTTAAAAGGTCACTTCCAAAAAGCAGGTACAGCCCCAAAAAGGAAACTTGTTGAATTCAAAACTTTCGAGGACGAAAAATCATTAGGCGACACCGTTACTGTCGAGATTTTTGCCGCGGGAGATTTTGTGGATGTGGTTGGTACCTCTAAAGGTAAAGGTTTTCAGGGTGTGGTAAAACGTCACGGTTTTGGTGGTGTGGGTATGCAAACTCACGGTCAGCACAATCGTTTACGTGCACCAGGTTCATTGGGAGCGTCATCATGGCCATCACGCGTATTTAAAGGTATGCGCATGGCAGGTCAAACCGGAAACGTTCGCGTTAAAACACAAAACTTACAAGTGGTTAAAGTGTTCGCTGAGCAGAATCTGTTAGTAGTTAAAGGTTCCATCCCCGGAGCTAAGGGTTCATTCGTAATAGTGGATAAATAAGATGGAAATTAACGTATTGAACGTATCAGGTAAAGAAACAGGTGCCAAGGTGCAGCTTCCTGAGTCGGTTTTCGGTATTGAACCAAATGATCACGCTATCTATCTTGATGTTAAGCAATTTCTTGCTAACCAGCGTCAGGGTACACATAAATCAAAACAGCGTAATGAAATTGCAGGTTCAACCCGCAAATTATACAAACAAAAAGGTACAGGTGGTGCCCGTGCCGGTAGCGTAAAATCTCCATTATTTAATGGTGGTGGCCGTGTATTCGGTCCGCAACCTCGCGATTACAGCTTTAAATTAAACAAAAAGCTTAAATCACTGGCCCGTAAATCAGCTTTATCATACAAAGCAAAAGATAACAATATTTTAGTGTTGGAAGACTTTAATTTTGATAGCATCAAAACTAAAAACTACATTAAAATGGAGGCCGATCTGAATGTTACCAACGATAAAACATTATTGGTAGTAGCAGGCGCTGAAAATAACAATGTTTATTTATCAAGCAGAAACCTTAAGAAAACTAAAGTAATTTCAGTTGAGCAGCTTAACACTTATGATGTGTTAAACGCAGGCAAGCTTTTGTTAACTACAGGTGCTGTTAAAACTTTGGAGGAAGCATTAGCTAAGTAATTATGGAAATTTTAAAACAACCCCTACTTACTGAAAAAGTTACTCAGTTAACTGAAAAGCTTAACCGTTATGCTTTCAAAGTTGATCACAGGGCTAACAAAATTCAGATCAAAAATGCCATTGAGGCAATGTATGGTGTAAACATCACAGCGGTGAACACCATGAAATACGTCGGTAAACTAAAAACCCGCAATACTAAGGCAGGCGCCGTATCTGGCCGCGCTGCAACTTACAAAAAAGCGATAGTTACGTTGAAGGACGGAGAAGTAATTGATTTTTACAGCAATATATAATTATAGACATGGCAGTAAAGAGATTTAAACCGGTTACCCCCGGTACCCGCTTCAGAATTGATGTATCTAACTCGGATATTACAACAAACGTTCCTGAAAAATCGTTGGTTGTAGCAGCTAATACAAGGTCTGGCGGTCGTAACAGCAGCGGTAAAATGACTATGCGCTACTTAGGTGGTGGTCATAAACAAGCATACAGGTTAATTGATTTCAAACGTAATAAATTTAACATCCCGGCAAAAGTTGCAACTATCGAGTACGATCCTAACCGTTCGGCCCGTATAGCCCTGCTTCACTTCGCAGATGGTGAAAAACGTTACATGATTGCTCCGGAAGGCTTAACAGTTGGTACGGTAGTAGTAGCAGGCGAAGGTGCTGCACCAGAGGTTGGTAACACCCTACCTTTGAAAAACATCCCGCTTGGTTCAATCATCCACAATATTGAGTTAAACCCTGGCCAGGGTGGCGTAATTGCCCGCAGCGCCGGTACTTATGCTCAGTTATCAGCACGTGATGGTAAATATGCCATTATCAAATTGCCTTCTGGCGAAACACGTATGATCTTGTCAACTTGTTTGGCAACTATCGGTACGGTTTCAAATGGCGAAAAAGCAAACGCGGTATTAGGTAAAGCCGGCCGCAAACGCTGGTTAGGCCGCAGGCCAAGGGTACGTGGTGTAGCCATGAACCCGGTAGATCACCCTATGGGTGGTGGTGAAGGCCGTGCCTCAGGTGGTCATCCACGTTCACGTAAAGGTTTATTGGCTAAAGGCTACAAAACCCGTGATAAGAAGAAATCATCGGATCGTTACATCATTGAAAGAAGGAAGAAATAATGGCTCGTTCAATTAAAAAAGGACCTTACATCGATCATAACTTAGATAAGAAGGTTATGGTGCTGAATGATGCAAATAAAAAATCAGTTGTAAAAACATGGTCACGTCGTTCCATGATCTCTCCTGATTTCGTTGGTCATACATTCGCTGTACACAACGGTAACAAGTTTATCCCTGTGTATGTAACAGAAAACATGGTTGGACACAAGCTGGGAGAGTTTGCCCCAACCCGTACATTCCGCGGACACGCAGAAAAGAAAAAATAACAGGCAATGGAAGCAACAACAAAAATTAAAAAGTCTGTACTGATCAGGCAACAAAAAGAAGCTGCGAAAGCTCTTGTAGGCGGCGCTTCTGTTGCTAAGTTACAGGACTGTCCAACTTCACCACGCAAAATGCGTTTGGTGGTTGATTTGATCCGCGGTGAAAATGTATTTAAAGCTTTAAGCATTTTAAAGTTCACCAATAAAGAAGCAGCTATCCGCGTTGAAAAATTGCTTTTATCGGCAATTAACAACTGGCAAGCCAAAAATGAAGGTAAAAATGCCGATGATCTTTTTGTAAAAGAAGTATCTGTAGGCGGTGGCCGTCAGCTAAAAAGGTTACGCCCTGCTCCGCAAGGAAGGGGATACCGTATCCGTAAACGCTCAAACCACGTAACACTTGTTGTGGATAGTAAAAACGATAACAATTAATTTGAAATGGGACAGAAAGCACATCCAATAGGTAACAGGTTAGGGATCATCAGAGGTTGGGATTCTAACTGGTTCGGTGGTAACAACTACTCCGACAAATTAGTTGAAGACGAAAAGATCCGCAAATACCTTTCAGCTCGTATTGCTAAAGGTGGTGTATCTAAAGTAGTTATCGAGCGTACTTTAAAACGCATTACTGTAACTATCCACACTGCACGTCCGGGTATTGTGATCGGTAAAGGCGGTCAGGAAGTTGACAAGATCAAAGAAGAGTTGAAAAAACTTACTAAAAAGGAAGTTCAGATCAACATTTTCGAGATCAAACGTCCTGAGCTTGATGCACAATTAGTAGCAGAAGGCATTGCAAAACAATTAGAAGCACGTATCTCTTTCCGTCGTGCCATGAAAACCACAATCGCTGCAACCATGCGTATGGGTGCCGAAGGTATCAAGGTAATGACTTCAGGCCGTTTAGGTGGCGCTGAGATGGCACGTAGCGAGCAATATAAAGAAGGCAGGATTCCTTTGCACACTTTCCGTGCTGACATTGACTACGCATTAGCAGAAGCATTAACTACCTATGGTAAAATAGGTGTTAAAGTTTGGATCTGCAAAGGCGAAGTTTATGGCAAACGCGATCTTTCTCCAAACATTGGCGGTACCAGCAGCGCAAGCGGCAAAGGTGGCAGGCCAGAGGGCGGTGCTCCGGGCTTTGGTGGCCGTGGTAACGAAAGAGGCGGCGAGCGCGGCGGTGAGCGTCGTGGCGACAGGAAACCAGGTGGCGATCGTCGTGGCGGTGGTAACAACCGTCCAGG
>NZ_DASVOB010000610.1:0-2611 GCF_036383575.1 Mucilaginibacter sp. | reverse complement strand
TAGGTTGATACATGCGGAACGTTAAGCTCAAACACCTTATCCAGATTTTGTTTCCATTTGGTATCGCTGAGCATAGGGTAGCCATAAATCAGATCGACCGTGATGTTTTCAAAGCCGGCGTCCTGGGCGCGCTTTACCGATGATTCGGCTTCCTGCCCCCGATGTACGCGGTTCATCCAAACTAAATCCTCATCAAAAAGCGACTGGATCCCTATGCTGAAGCGGTTAACCGGTGTTTGTCTCAGCGCTTTGAGTTTATCCGGTTTCAGATCATCGGGATTGGCTTCCAAAGTTATTTCGGCGGTGGATGATACAGTGTGCAGTTCGGTAATGGTGTTGATGATCCTGCTGATTTCATCGCCATCCAAAACAGAAGGGGTGCCTCCGCCAAAGTAAATCGTTTCGATGGTTTCACTGTTGAGGTAAGTTTTTTGCAGTTTGATCTCACTGATCAAAGCATGCAGCATTTCGTCCTTATACTTTAACGATGTACTGAAATGGAAATCGCAATAATGGCAAGCCTGCTTGCAAAAGGGAATATGTATGTAGATGCCTGCCATTTTTTATTATCTGTTTATCGTTTTTTCTCTCGTTTCGATTTTACGTTTTCGTGCTTTTTATCGCTGTTTTGGTACTGCAACAATACTTTTTTACCTTGAAAATTAACCAAAGTAACGAATAATTTTATCGTAACGGTGAGATATAAAGCGCTAAGCAACTATTTCAAACCGGCTATTTCCTCATCTGAAAGTATTTTGTTCCATATATACAATTCATCTATTTTTCCATAAAAACCGCCAACGGTTTGCAGCGGAAAGAACAATGTTTTTACTTTCAGGCTTTTTGTTTTGTCGGTATCTGATGGCGTAAAATTATCATAGAGCCTTTCGTGTAATTTACCATTTACATAAAGGGCCGTGCCTTTATTAGTTCCGGTAATAACTATATGGGTCCATGTATTATCGGGTACCGAATAATTAAAATCAAAATTATAACCATCTCTTGAAAAGCCCAGGTTGCCCGTATCGCCCTGCTTTAATTTGATTGTTGAATTGGATGATTTAAAAAGAGCAGCATCGGTTGAATTGTTGACTGCCGGATTGACCCAGAATGAAACCGTGTAATTGTATCCAATTTCTTTATAAGGCAGTTTGGCGTAACTGTCTTTGCCCCCGAAACTCAAGGCGTTTTTATTATACCCTTTTGTGTAAATGGCTTTTTGGAGCCTCACTCTTTTGTCTTTACTATTGAAACCAAAATAGTTAACCAGCGATTGATCGGTGTTACCTATTTTACCCCTGATGTTTAGCGAAGGCCCTTCCCCTATTTTTTTACTGAGCACTGCAAAATCTTCATATTTTGTAACTGTATCTGTGCCTGCCCACATTTTTTCGGATAATACCTGCATTGCCGGGAACACCCGATCGTTCACATCTTTTTCACTGATCCCATTACCTACAATGTCATTCCATTCGGCAAATGAACCGCCTAAAATAGTTGGATCACCGGCCGGGAAACTTACATCACCTATAATAGAAGGTGTCCAGTTTTTGTAAATGTTTTTGATGTCCAGGTAGTCGAAATAGTAGCCGGCTGCGGGGACAATATACAACCAGCCATCAGGTGTGCTGATTTGGTTGTAACCCAGCTTTTTCATTTCAACAGGGTTGGCATAACCATTATACCAGGTGTTCATGGTTACATTTTTTACAGTTATCGGAGTAGTGCCCTGTGCATGGGTTAATGCTCCCCACAGCCTTACACTCTTTCCGAAACTTTGCACATATTTGATAAAGTGATCGGTAAATGCCCGAAAGGCCTCTGCATCTTTTTTAGCATATTCATCAGTGCCAATATGAATTTCCTTGCCTGTAAATACCGGATGATCGCCTGACAAATATTCGCTAAATACGTTTTCAACAAAACTATAGGTAAGTGGGTTATGAAGGTCCAGATGATCCATGCCATATAACTTACTGCCAATCTCCGGTTTTACCTTGGTAAAGGCCAATGAGTGCGTAGGCACATCTATTTCGGGAATGATTTGAACGGCATAGTCATTTGCCAATTGCTGTAAGGCTATGAACTCCTTTTTTGAATAGGAGCCATCTTTGGCAGTGAGGTTGGGGTAGGTGTTATTTTGCAGGCGAAAGGCCGAATATGTACTATCCCAATTATTGTTGAATTGCTTTTTAAATCCGTTATCGTTCAAATGGATTTGAAAATCGTTCATTTTATAATAGGACATCATTTTAACATAGTCTCTCAGAAATTGCAAACTGAAAAATTTACGTCCGTCGTCCAGTACGAAACCGCGTACTTTAAACTCGGGATAATCCCTGGCAATTCCTTTTGGAATTGTTGTTTTTTGCTCAAGCAGTTGTAATAAGGAGCGCGTACCCCAAAACAGTCCCTGGTATTTTACAGCACTGATGGTAACCGTTTTGTTTACTGCCAGGTAATAGCCCTCGCTACCTATGGCTGTATCCGCTTCATGCAGGGTCAAATAAATATCGCCATTGCCGGGTTTGCCGATGGTGATTTTTAAGTTGAACCCTGTTTGTTCATTTATTTCTTTTTTCAGGATTTCGGCCACCTTTTTTAACTCTAC
>NZ_DASVOB010000609.1:0-8910 GCF_036383575.1 Mucilaginibacter sp. | reverse complement strand
CCCTAACTGATTAGCGGCTCCAGACAAAACAATATACTGCGCACAACCGGCTATCGTTACCTCATTCTCTCCCCAGAAAAACGGCCAGTCTTCCTTATTTTCCGGAAAATCAGGTTTAAGCAGCAATATACCAGGCACTACACCACCGGCAATAAACCTAAAGTCGGCCCGGTTATTACCATAGGTTACTTTTTTGGAACGGACACCTACTGCCGATACGAATGAAAGGTTGGAATAAGGATGGCATCCGAAAATATAATTCAATCCTTTGTAAACATATTCAGGACCAATGATATTTGGAAAATATTTATTGGCGAAATAGTTGGTAATGGCAAAATTAATAACCTGACCACTACCGCCCCAGCCGCCCGGTGTAACGGGTACGCCATAAGGGTTCTGTTTATCGTACTCATCACACGAAGCTTTGTACTTTTGCATGTAGCCCGCTATTTTATCCTGGTAATCTTTGTCCATATAAGGGTAAGCATGCAGCGCGCTTATCATAACAAAACCGGGAAAACGGTCGAGCATCGGCATGATCAGTTTTTTGAAGTGATCTGCATACTGCTGATCTTTAGTGGTGATATACAATTGCAGAGCGGCAAGCATTTCGTTACCGGTGGCAAACCTATTACGTGCCAACGCAGTTGAGTCCATATGCATTTTCAGGCTATCATCTTCGTGCCAGAGTCTCAGCGCACATTGCATGCTTTTCGCTGCCAGCGTATCATTATACCCTTTTAGCGCCCGGCTGGCGGCAGCAAGTGCAGCGGTGGTCTGGTAATCCAGTGCTATATTCCTTGTGGTGAATGCCCATCGATCATCCATGGTACCGCTCGATTTCCCATCGGTTTGGTAAGGTTTCAGCGAGGCGTTATAAGGCAGATTATCTGTTTCGTTAACGGCGTCCCCGAGGTGATGGTACTGGTGTAAATTCGGCACGATGATTCCACGTGCCGGGTGGCCGATGTTTACAACTTGCGCCACCAGGTTAAGCGTGCCGTGTTCAATTTGCTGTAAGAGATCAGGCTTACCGTCAGGGCGATGGATATCTACGTAACGTGTAGCGTAATCTACATAAGTTTCATCACGGTCGATCTTGAAATTCTCCCAGGCTTCAACAAAACTCAGCACAACGCTGCAATGCGATGGCGTTTCGATATCAAAGTCGCCG
Source organism: Mucilaginibacter sp. (assembly GCF_036383575.1). Lineage (GTDB taxonomy): Bacteria > Bacteroidota > Bacteroidia > Sphingobacteriales > Sphingobacteriaceae > Mucilaginibacter. The sequence goes on along the minus strand of NZ_DASVOB010000609.1, from coordinate 7,736 downwards.
GCATCAAACCAACCGCCAACGTTAAGCCCGGGGATCCGTTCAAGCGGTTTATATTTGGTATCTGTGGTTGGCCCCATTTGGTAAGTATCAAAATGCTGATGGTTTGGAGGAGCCTGCAAGGCATCGTCAAGGAAAGGTGCGCCGTGCCAAACCCGATAAGCTTCGTTTACCATCATGTGGTCCATCTGAACCGGGAACCAAACATCCATTGTGGGATGCCCTATATTTTCATAAACATTTGCATTAATTGGAAAAGCATTGGTTTTTTGATCGCCATAAGCTATAACGTATAAACCGGCTTTTTTAACACTGCTGAAGTCAAACTTCAAATAATTGTACCGGGTAAATTGTCCCCAATGCTGTACATCTGATTTAAGCCGCTCAACATATTTTCCTTCGGGCGTTACTTCAAAAAGCGTTGCAGTTTTTAGTGGCGCGTCATTTTTGTCCAGCTCTATTACAGCGGTCTTTTGCTGATCCGGGCGGTAACCTACCTGCGAAAACTCAATTACCGGCGCACGCTTCCAACCGGGTACAGCATTAGGTTCGATATACCAGGTTAATACCTTGCCTGTTTTACCGGCAGGCAATAAGCCACGCACAATAAACCATCCGTTTTGTGCAAGGCTGCGGCCATCAAACAACATCAGATTGGCATCAAACGATTGAATTTTAATGGTGCGTTCGGGATCTTCGGGTGCCATCACCAGCGTTTTGCCTGTAGCAAGCGGTGCAGGATCAATAAATTCGTTGCGGCCGCGATCATCGAATGTGGTATGGCCGGCAAACTGCGGGATCTTTTGACTTGATGGAAGCATTTTTGTCGAACCCGCCGGATATAGCGGAAATTCGCCTGGTTTTCCATCAATCAAAAATGTTTTTTCAAAATAGGCCGATGGTATGATCTCAAGGTTAAACCCGGCCTTGCCCGCCAACTTTTCCGGCACAGGCTTATCAAGGTACAAATTCAGCTCAACACCGTTTCCTTTTGGAGTCACGCTGATCTTTGAATCAAAATCATAGCCCTCATAACGCATCGTTACATCAATGCGATGGGTAACGCTATCTACGGTACGGTTTACCAGTGTGGGCACCAGGTCCCATTGCTCGGGTGTGTTTTGCAGGCGTACTGCGCCGCCGGTAATGGTGCGAACGCCGTGGTGTATCAGTTCAACACCGGCCGTTTTCTCATCCTGAAAAATCCCGTTGTATTGGTTACTGAATACCAGTACGTTTACGCCGGGTGTTTCAAAATAGCTCAACTTGTTTAATTTTAGTTTTTGAGCCGTGACACGGATAGATGACAGGCAAAAGATTAATGCCATCACCGCCATAACCGGCTTTGGTGTGTAAATTTTTAATTGCATGGTTTATAAGATTGATTATAGATTTTATGATCGGGAAAACCGATTACGGACCGTACGAAAGTATCCGTACAGAGAATGGTCCGCTACCACAATCCAATATTTTGATACCACGAATGTATTCACATCCCTCGGCTATATGATTGTTACAATCAATGCAAACGAACCACTTTCCGGAAAGCCACAAACCATCAAAACAATCTTAAAATCAAATACTTAAAACAATCCATATCAATTAAAAGCGGGTACCACTACATTTACCTTTCGCCCGTTGATTTTTGCTAACCGGGGTTGTTAATTATTTGTTGCCCTTAAACATTCGTTCTATCATTATTATGATTTGTGTTAACTGTGGCAAAAATGCTTCCCCTACTTTCGGGTATTCCTCGAGCGAGCAAAAAACTAATACAATTTAACCCGCTTTAACTCTCTGTTAATCCCAAAGGAGATTATCTCCCTGGGTAAACAGACAACAAATTATGAAGAAGATAGCCTACCTTACCGCCATCGGCATTTTGCCTGCAATGCTGGCCACGTCACAGCCTGCTCTTAAACATTCGCCGGTGGGTTTCGATACCTACCGCACGGGAATAGCACACGGAAAACTGGATACCGTTACCTATAACTCAAAAACAGTTGACGCCAAACGTCGTGCTGTAGTTTACCTGCCACCCGGATATACTGCAAAAAAGACATACCCTGTTCTATACTTGCTGCATGGCATTGGTGGCGATGAATTTGAATGGCTTAACCAGGGCACGCCCCAGGTGATACTGGATAACCTGTACGCCGATAAAAAACTGGAACCAATGATTGTAGTGTTGCCTAACGGCCGCGCCATGAAAGATGACCGCGCCACCGGCAATATCATGGCACCGGATAAAGTTGCCGCGTTTGCAACTTTTGAGCATGACTTGCTGGACGACCTCATCCCCTTCATCCAGAAAAAATACCCGGTATACACTGATCGTGAACACAGGGCCCTGGCCGGATTATCAATGGGTGGTGGTCAATCGCTTAATTTCGGGCTCGGTAACCTGGATAAATTTGCCTGGGTTGGAGGTTTTTCATCAGCACCTAACACCAAAAAACCCGAAGAGCTGGTGCCCGATCCCGATGCCGCGAAAAACAAACTTAAGTTGCTCTGGATCTCATGCGGCGATCACGACGGGTTAATGTCATTCAGTAAACGTACCCACGATTACCTGGAGCAAAAAAATGTACCGCATATCTTCAGTGTTGAACCCGGAATACACGACTTTAAGGTTTGGAAGAACGATCTTTACCTGTTCTCACAGTTCCTGTTCAAACCTGTTGATATCGATAAATATAACATGATGATCTCAGGTGGCCCTGCATCTACCAATATCAGGGGTTCTAAATATCCTTTCATCCTGCCCGACCATCGGGTGGTTTTCCGCTTTAAGGCGCCGGATGCTCAAAAGGTACAGGTGGATCTGGGCAAAAAATATGATATGGTAAAGGACACTGCCGGTTATTGGACAGCCACAACCGATTCAATTGGCGAAGGCTTCCATTATTATTCGTTGATTATAGATGGGATTACTACAACTGATCCTGCCAGCCAAACCTTTTATGGCATGGGCCGTATGGCCAGCGGTATTGAAATACCTTTTGACGGTGGCGACTATTATGCTGTAAAAAACGTTCCGCATGGTGATATCCGCATCAAAATTTATTTTTCAAGCGTCACCAAATCATGGCGGAAATTATTTATTTACACGCCACCCGGTTATGATGCCAGTGGCCAGGCCAAATATCCCACGCTATACATATTACATGGCGGCGGCGAGGATGAAACCGGCTGGGCAACCCAGGGCAAAACCGATATGATCATGGATAACCTGATCGCGGCCAAACAGGCAAAGCCAATGCTGGTGGTTATGCCAGATGCCAATTTTAGCGGCGCGGGTTTTGGTGAAGCCGGACTTAAAACTTTTGCTAATGAAATAAAACAGAACATCATTCCCTTCATAGAGAAAAACTACCGGGTTGACCGTTCTGCGCAGGGCCGTGCCCTGGCCGGGCTTTCCATGGGTGGCCTTAATACATTATATACGGGCATCTACAATACCGATACATTCAGTTATCTCGGCGTATTTAGCTCGGGATGGATCGTACCGGTACAAAATAGCATCGCCGATGCGCAATACGACTTTATGCAGAAAAATGCCGCCAAAATCAACACCAACCTCAAAGCATTTTGGATTGGGATGGGCGGCAAGGAGGATATTGCTTATAAAAATTGCCAGATCATGCTGGGGAAGCTGGATGAGATGAAGATAAAACATACTTATTATGAGTATCCGGGCGGCCATACCTGGCCCGTTTGGCGTAATGATCTTTACAAGTTTGCCCCTATACTGTTTAAATAAATTGAAAAGCAACTAATCACATTAAGAGACTCAGCTCATGAAAAACATTAAGTTTTGGCTATTACTATTTATTTCAACGGTAGGTTTCGCCGGGCAATCTGTGGCGCAAAACCCATTGATCAGGGATCAGTTTACAGCAGATCCCTCGGCACGTGTTTTTGGCGACAGGGTGTATGTTTATCCGTCGCACGATATTAAGGCAACGCCGGGCCATGGCCGCCCCGGCTGGTTTTGCATGGAAGATTATCACGTTTTCTCATCGGCCAACCTCACCGATTGGACTGATCATGGCATGATCATTAGCCAAACTACAGTACCCTGGGCCGAGCCAACATCGTACAGCATGTGGGCGCCCGATTGCATTTTCCGCAACGGCAAATATTATATGTATTTTCCCACTACAGCGAAAGGCAGCGAAAATGGTCGCGGTTTTACCATAGGGGTAGCCGTAGCTAATAAACCTTACGGGCCCTTTACCCCACAGCAGGAGCCAATAAAGGGCGTACACGGCATCGACCCCAATGTTTTTATAGATAAGGACGGGCAGGCCTATCTGTACTGGGCACAAGGAAACCTGTATGCGGCAAAACTTAAAGAGAACATGCTGGAACTTGCTTCAGAACCGGTAATTTTAACTGAGATGCCGGCCAAGGGGCTGAAGGAAGGCCCTTACCTTTTTGAACGTAATGGTATTTATTATCTCACCTATCCGCATGTTGCCGATAAAATTGAAAGACTGGAGTATGCAATTAGCAACAACCCTATGGGGCCTTTCAAATTTGCAGGTGTGCTTATGGATGAATCGGCTTCCGGCTGCTGGACCAATCATCAGTCTATCATTCAATTTAAAAATCAGTGGTACGTATTTTATCACAATGACGACCTCTCGCCTAACTTCGATAAAAACAGATCGATAAGATGCGACAGCCTCTTCTTCAATGCCGACGGAACGATCAAAAAAGTTATCCCAACCCTGCGTGGCGTTGGAATAACCAAAGCTTCAGAAAAAATACAGATAGACAGGTACAGCGATAAGGATAGTACCGTGCAAGTCTCCTTTCTTGATACGGCAAAAAGATTTGACGGATGGAAGACTATCTTCAACAATGCCGGTAGTTGGATCCGTTATAACCGTGTTGACTTCAGCGGCAAAAAGTTTAAAGAAATGCAGATCATGGCAAATGCAGCAGCCCCGGCAACTATAGAAGTGCGGTTGGGCGATGCGAGCGGACGCTTGCTGGCGACGGTAAACATTGCTAAAGGAAACGGCTGGCAACTTATACAAAGCAGCCTCGCTTCACTCCCGCCGAAAACCGCTGACTTGGTGATGGTCTTAAAAAGCGGCACCGAGGTAGATATTGACTGGATAAATTTTAAATAAACTCAAATTATGCCTGTAAATCGCTTACACGAGTCCCCTCTGTTGTTTAATGATAATCTTCAGCTTAAAAAGCAGGTTAGGCGTTGGTTAATTTTCAACGCATTTTAAAATGGAACTCTATTATAAAAAAAACGCCGTCTTACGGAAACTTGTCCTGACATGCCTTGTATGGTGGTTGGCAACATTACAGTCAAACGCGCAGACTGCACAAAACCCCGTTATTTATGCAGACGTTCCGGATGTATCCATGATCAGGGTTGGCGACTTTTATTATGCAAGCAGTACTACCATGCATCTTAGCCCGGGGCTGCCCATTATGAAATCAAAAGACCTGGTAAACTGGCGCATTGTAAACTACGCGTATAACACACTTGACAGTGGCGATGCTCTTAACCTGTCGAATGGTGCGAATGCTTATGGCCGCGGCTCGTGGGCAAGTAGTTTACGTTCTCACAATGGCACGTTTTACGTATCTACCTTTTCTGGCACAACCAATAAAACTTATATCTACAGCACAAAAAACATTGAAAAAGGCCAATGGGAAGTCAAATCCTTTACGCCGGCCCTGCATGACCATTCATTGTTTTTTGATGATAACGGTAAAGCCTATATGATTTATGGGAGCGGCAGGATCATGCTGGCCGAACTGAAGGATGATCTGTCAGGCGTCAATCCTGATAAAAAACCGCAAATCCTTATTGAGAATGCAAGCGCCGTTGCCGGTCCCAACATTGGTTTGCCTGCTGAAGGATCGCAATTATTTAAAATCAACGGAAAATACTTCCTTTTTAATATCAGCTGGCCAAAAGGTGGGATGCGTACCGTTTTAATACACAGGGCAGACAAGCTTACCGGACCTTACGAGGGGCGTGTAGCCCTTCAGGATAAAGGCGTGGCCCAGGGCGGACTTATTAATACCCCTAAAGGCATTTGGTATGCCTATTTATTTCGTGATTTTGGTGCTGTTGGCAGGGTGCCTTACCTGGTGCCGGTTACATGGGCAAATGGATGGCCGGAATTAGGGATCGATCATAAAGCACCGGATGTGCTGGATTTACCTGCGGGCAAAGGCTTGACACCGGGTATTGTATCGTCGGATGAATTTAGCCGAAAGAACGCAGAGCCCACGCTCCCTTTGGTATGGCAATGGAACCATAATCCCGATGATCAATTATGGTCGTTAAGTAAGCGGCCGGGCTATCTGAGACTGGTCACCGGACGAACAGACAGCACTTTACGATCAGCACGTAACACCTTAACACAACGTACCATTGGCCCCGAATGTTCAGCAACAACTTTAATTGATGTCGCCAGCATGAAAGACGGCGATTTTGCAGGTCTTGCATTGCTGCAACAGAGATATGGCTTTGTCGGTGTTAAATCAGACCACGGCTCCAGGCAAATTGTAATGATTAATGCGCAGGCCGGTACAACCACAGAATCGGCCTGCATACCTTTAACGCAAACAACTATTTATCTTAAAGCAAGCTGCGACTTTCATAACCGAACCGACAAAGCCTACTTTTTTTATAGTTTCGACGGACAAAAATGGGAACCTATCGGTACGCCTTTGCAAATGGCTTATACAATTCCTCATTTTATGGGTTACCGCTTCGGCCTGTTCAACTACGCAACCAGGCAAACGGGTGGTTATGTCGATTTTGATTTTTTCCACATCAACAATACACAATAGATAGCTATAAACCTAATCTACTTTTCAGAATAATACAGAGATCATACTGAGTATTTCCGGGTCGTTGGTTGCTGTTGGGCACCTATGAATTGCTGTCATGGCTGTTTAAAGCAACCAGAACGGGTCGGATTTATGCCAATGAAAGTCTGATTAATATAATCCTGCTAAGGGCGTTTTATATAATTTCGTGCAACCAGATAACCATATAACAACCTTTGCTTTGAGTTATTGTAAAAAGCTTTTTATATACGCAAAGATGGTTATGTTCTCAATTATATAAATAGCTAATTCTGAAACTAAATTATGTTTAAGCAAAAAATAAAAATTATTGCAACCGGGCTTACGTTAACTCTCATGAGTTATTCTTCTGCTGTAAAAAGCCAGGAAATGGGCGATGCAGAAAAAAAATCAATGGAAAAAGGCAAGATCTACCCATCATTAAAGGGTGTAGGGCAAGGCGTATCCGGGCCGGGCTCCAATCTTTCGCCCGAAAAGATGCAATGGTGGGAAGATCAAAAATTTGGGATGTTTATACATTGGGGCTTATATGCAATACCGGCCACAGGTGAATGGACCATGTTTAACCAAAAGATACCGGCCGAGGAATACGCCAGGTTAGCAGATCAGTTTAATCCGAAGCATTTTAGCGCTGCAGAATGGGCTAAAGTAGCGAAAGAGGCAGGCATGAAGTATATGGTAATGGTTAGCAGGCATCATGACGGTTTTGCCCTTTGGAACAGCCCTTCAAGTTATAAGCATTTTGATAGTTGGGAAACTGCTGCTCACCGCGATTTTGTAAAAGAATATACAGATGCCTGCCGCAAAGCGGGTTTATATGTGGGTATTTACTACTCTCCGCTGGATTGGCGTTTTCCTGGTTATTTCGACCCCAAGGGTCTGCC
>NZ_DASVOB010000608.1:0-1597 GCF_036383575.1 Mucilaginibacter sp. | reverse complement strand
TATTCTATTTTATAGGGCCGTATTAATTTAAGCGCTAAAGATACTACAATAGCCCTAACTTAATGTAACTATGATAAAACAATGGTGTTAAAATTGTAAAAATGGTTATTCTTCTGCCGCTTCCTCACCTTTTGTGCCCAGTTCAACAATATCGCCTTTTTTAAAAAGGATTGCTTGCAGGGTAGTACGCCAAACAGGTTTTTTGCGCAATAAAAACTCCAGATCCATTCCAAAATGCTTAAACTCTTCCTGCTGAGCATTTTGCATAATAGCTTTTGCCTGTTTATCTTTTTCAACCGAGATGCGCTGCTCGTACCAGTTTATAGCCTCAGCCTCTTCGGTTAACGAAACTATCATACGGGCAAATGTGCGGGTTTCGTCTGATAATTCATTGGCGGGTTCATGATATTGATCAAATGACATATTTCTCCTTTTTTAGGAGATAAGTATCATATAAACGCTTTTGTTTTAGCACATAAGTATTTAGATGGTTATTAAGCCACATGTTTCCTGATCTTGATAACAACCAGTTTTGACGTAGGCGTATTGCTTTGTTCGGCTACGCTGTTAATGGGGATCAGCACATTTGCCTCGGGATAATAGGTAGCCGTGTTCCCTTCGGGGATGTTATAAGGCACAACTACAAACAGCCTTGCTACACGCTCCACACCATCATCATAGTTAAACAGATCGACCTTCTCCTGCGCCTTAAAACCTGCCTTCTGCATATCATTTTCGTTCATTAAAATTATCCGGCGCTCATTATGGATGCCCCGGTAGCGGTCGTTAAGACCATATATGGTTGTATTGAACTGATCATGACTGCGAATAGTTGCCATATGGTATTCGTCGACCGACAGCTCATGCTTCGGCAGCGGGGCGATATTAAAGGGCACAACGCCCCCATTCTTCTCGGTAATAAACTTTCCTTCGCGTGCGGCGTTGGGCAAGTAAAAACCACCGGGCAAACGCACCTTTTGGTTATAATCCTCACAACCGGGAATTACTTTGGCTATCACATCGCGCACGGCATCATAACTTTGGGCGTATTTGCCCCAGTCAATAACCGAGCGGTTACCCAATGTTGCTTTGGCAAGATTACAGACAATCTGGTTCTCGTTCATAAGATGGTCAGATACCGGCTTCAGCATCCCTTGTGACATTTGGACAACTCCCATGGAGTTTTCACAGCTTATAAATTGCTCTTCTCCGTTTACAACATCTTTATCACTTCGTGATAGTGTTGGGAGGATCAAAGCCTCCTCGCCATGAACCAGATGACTACGGTTTAATTTGGTGGATACATGTACCGACAGCTTAAGCTTGCGCATAGCCTGGGCAGTAAACAGGGTATCGGGCGTGGCCGAAAGGAAATTACCCCCCATTGCAAAAAACACTTTAAGCTTGCCCTCGTCCATTGCTTTGATGGATTCAACAACGTCATAACCGTGCCCCCTCGGCGGCTCAAAACCAAAAATTTCTTTGAGTTTATCTAACTGTTTAGGTTTCGGCTTATCCCAGATCAACATTGTACGGTTACCCTGAACATTGCTATGGCCGCGCACAGGGCACAAACCTGCGCCGGGTTTGCCGATAG
>NZ_DASVOB010000607.1:0-3871 GCF_036383575.1 Mucilaginibacter sp. | reverse complement strand
AACCAATGCACTCTTAAGCCATTGCTTATGCCCGCCGGGAAGTGATGAGAAAAACACATTATTATTTTTATTAAGCCTGGTATCAAGCCATACGGCATAAAAAGTATCCTTATCGTCGCAGGCAATGTTCATCAAGCCTTCTGGTGCCGAGCCTTTAATGTCATTCAACAAACCCTTATATTGCCATTTTCCGCTGGCCCCATTACTGAGCATAAAGAAGTGGATATTACCATCCTTATCCATTGCAGTAACAATACTATAATGAGATGAGCAGGCCAGCTGAGGCCCCCTTGCCATCCCCAAATGCATTTTAGCAACTACACCAACCAAAACGGGTGCCGAAAACGAATTGCCTTTATCTGACGACGCTGAACAAAATATACTATCCTGTCTGCCAAAAACAACCCGTATAACGCCGGCATTATCAATACCGATTTGAGGTTGTTGTCCCTTAGAGATCGCACATTCACGCGGGGCGCTCCGAAATCCTAAACAAAGCATAACAAGAGCAAAAACAATTGATTTATGGAACGGGTGCATAAGTATGATATTTTTAAACAGAACCTAAAAAATAAAAGTATAACTATTTGGTCAATATTCGGTATAACATTACAGGTATAGCCACGGTTAAAATAAATGAAGCTTGTCTTAGAAGCTGTTTAAAAACGAATGGAAATTTTTTGTAGAGACGCATCACATGCGTCTCCCGGCGGACAAGCCAATTTAAAAGGCTTCTAATTCCGTCGGAAATTGCACGCGGGAGACGCATATGATGCGTCTCTACATTTAAAAGCAATCAAATTTAAACAGCTTCTTAGAAGTTCACGATCATTTCTAAACGAAAAAAGGCGGTGATTTTTTTATCTCACCGCCTTGCTAAAATTATGTTAATCTGATTTTATTCCTTATCGTCTTCAGAATCAGCCTTTGGAGAGCTCTTTTTAACGGTACGCTCCTTCGGTGCTTTTTCCCCTTCTTCTGCAGGCGCTTCAACCGCTTCAGGCTGATCAACCACCAGCGATGGGCTTGGCGCAATGCTGTTCAGCGTTGGCGTTTCTTCTACCAGTACAGCCGGTTCAACAGGAGCAGCAGGCTCAGGAGTAACAATAGCAGCTGGTTTCTTAGCTGCTTTTACAGGTTCAGGATCAACCAGCTCGGCCAAAACGGTACGACCGCCTTTTACCACATCGCCAATATTAACCAATATCTTAGTTCCCAACGGCAGGAAAACATCCACCCTTGATCCAAACTTAATAAAGCCAAACTGCTGACCCTGATCAACAATATCACCTTCTTTTACATACCATACAATACGGCGGGCCAATGCGCCGGCTATCTGCCTGAACAATACAGTTACACCTTTACTGTTTTCAATAGCGATGGTTGTACGCTCATTTTCTGTTGACGACTTGGGGTGCCAGGCCACCAGGTATTTACCTTTATGGTATTTAAAATAGCTTACCACGCCCGCAATTGGGTTACGGTTAACATGCACGTTAACCGGCGACATGAAAACCGAAAGCTGAATGCGTTTATCTTTTAAAAACTCGGTTTCTTCAGTTTCTTCTATCACCACAACCTTGCCATCGGCAGGGCACAGGATAGTATTTTCAGCTGTTTCAATATCAAAGAACGGACTGCGGAAAAACTGCAGAATGATCAAAAATAAAGCACCCGAAAAAATATAAACTATCCATTTTAAAGTATGCGCCGTAGGCATGTAAAACTGGATCAGCGCATTCAGCACAAAAATGAACAGGATAGTAATAGCGAGTGAGGTATAGCCTTCTTTATGTATGGTCATTATTTATAGGGTTTAATACAAAACTACTAATTTGAAATTAAGTACAGGTATGCATATACAATTGGCGCAGCCATCAGGAGGCCGTCAAACCTGTCGAGCAGGCCGCCGTGACCCGGTAATATGCCACCTGAGTCTTTTACGTTGAGGCTTCGCTTGAACATGGATTCAACCAGATCGCCCATGGTGCCAAAATTTGATATAATGAGCGACATGATGATCCAGTCAAAACAATTGTACTCTGTATAAAAACGGCTCAAAATATATGCAGCAACCGCACAGATCAGAATGCCTCCGATAAAGCCCTCCCATGATTTTTTAGGCGAATGCCTCTCGAACAGCTTATTACGGCCAAACTTGCTGCCCACCAGGTAAGCGCCGGTATCATTGCTCCACAGCATGATCAAAAAACCAAGTGGTACGTGAAAGTTAAAAACCCCATCGCCACGCGTAAAGGCCATTGCATGGAAAAATATAAATGGCACAACAGCCATTAATAAGCCCAGATAAGTAAAACCGATATTGGTGAATGGCGCGGTAGATTTTTTATACAACTCGCCTATTGGGATAAAGCTAAGCAGTATGGGTAGCAGGATAATATATTTATATGCCGGAAAATAGCAGTTGGCCGCAAAAAAGAAAAATAGGATCCCCCCTGCAAGTACACCTGTAAAACGCTCAGGCTGCATACCGCCCTGTTTAACCAGCTTATAAAATTCCAGCAGGCAAAACAAACTCAACACCAGGTAAAACACACTAAATACATAAGGGCCTAACAAATTAGACCCAATCATTACGATAATAAAAAATAAGCCAGTAATGGCGCGTTGTTTCATATATTAATTTGATTGAGGATCATGATCTCAATAGCTTTACTAAAATCCTCCTGGTGAATGTAAACCTCTATCTCGCCAAAGGTGCGATGTGAAGAATCCTGTTTATTAAGCAAAACGGTATCAATATGATTCCCGGTAAGCATTTGCTTAACAATTTCTGATTGGTAAAAATTAGTTGAAGTAAAAATTTTGACCCAGTTTTTTTCCATTTAACTAAGCAGCGGGCTTTTTCCTTTAGCTGTATTTCTGTACATAAAAAGCAAAATTAAAATAATTATCACGCTTAACGCATAGCTCTGGTAATTAAATACGTGCTGATCGTTAGGATCAAGTGTTATTCTTTTCTGTTGATACAGGTACAGGATCACTACCTGGGTTGCATTATTTAAAAAATGCGCCCAAACACTTGTCCAGATACTCCCGCTCCACATTACAAAATAGCCAAAAAACACCCCTAACGCCACACGCGGCAAAAAGGTAAAAAACTCCATATGGAAAGCACTGAACAGGATGGCCGTAATCCAAATGGCCGCGTGGGGATTTCCTGTCCACCTTATCATGATGGTTTGAAGCGCCCCCCTGAATAAAAACTCCTCGGCAATGGCAGTTAATAAACCAACAACCAGCACTGCAAAAAGCATATCCCATACAGTTTTCATTTGCAGCATAGTATCGGTGGCTTTTTGCGCCTGGGCTTCCATAGTGCGTAAAATATCCTCAAGGCCTTTCAAAGGAGCAGGCAATGCCAGTTTTTGATTGACGTTTACCAGCACTTCCATAACTGGCGATGAACAGATCATAATAGATAAGATCAGCAGCAATAACACAGGCGGAAACCCCGGAGTGATTTTCAGATAATCCCCCGGCTCCCTTACTATAAAGCGGGCAAAAATTACCGGGGCAAGATACAGGGGTAAAGTGGTGCTGATGATCTGTAATGTCCATAAGGCTGCGCCTGCATGCGGGTTTTGAGTATTAAAGCTCAACGCATCACCAAGAGTTTTAGCGCCGAATACGACACCGATAATACCGGCAGCTATTAAACCGCACACTATCAGCATCCCTATGGTTAGTACTATTAATATAATAAATTGTAAAAACGGCGTTATTTGACTTCCCTGTGGCTGAGGGGATTGAGATGGGGCTTTTATCATTCGATGTAAAATTCGTATTTTTGCAGGCTAAAGATAAGGATGTCTGTACAAATAGGAAATATTGATTTAGGGGAGTTCCC
>NZ_DASVOB010000606.1:0-10983 GCF_036383575.1 Mucilaginibacter sp. | reverse complement strand
CATCAGGTTTGCTTCCGCGTAAATATTGGGTAATACGTGTACGTATTGTTGCTGCCTTATCTCGTTATTAAATTCAAACAGGGGATTGGTGATCTGCGTCTCGCTCTCGTAAGCGAAGAAACGCGGCGTACCGTCGGCATTATAAGCACTGCCCGTTGGGCGCAGCCTATAGGCCGAACGGAAAACCTCGGCGCTGCCCAGGTGGTTATTGACAAAGGTAGCGTAGACAGAGGCCCCGGCTTTAAAAGTATTGTTTATGGTTTTGTCCAAACCGGCTTTCAAAGTGTATTTTTTAGAATCCTCCGCTTTGGTTGTGCCTTGATAAAGCTGGTAACCTGCCGACGCGAAATAGGTAGTTTTATCATCACCTCCTGTTATAGAAATGTTTTGATTGGATTGCGAACCATTACGCTTGATCAGGTCTATCCAGTTTGTATAAGTTCCGTTCTGGATATTTGTTAACTCCGTGGCTGAAAATAATTTGCTGTCAGGAATAGGTGTAGCGGGATATCCGGCCTGCGCATTGAAAAAATCCCTCACGTAGTTTACAAAAGTAGGCCCATCCATTACCGGAGGCAGGTGATATGGGTTCACAATACCCTGATAGCCGGTATAAATGATCCTCGAACTACCTTTAGAACCCCTCTTGGTGGTAACCAACACCACGCCATTAGCCCCCCGTGAACCATATATGGCTGTTGAGGACGCGTCTTTCAATATATCTATCCTTTCAATATCGGCGGGATTGATATCATTGACAGGATTTGAAGGACTGCCGTTAACCGCGACAGGGACACCGTCAATCACGTACAAGGGCTGTGTATTACCGGTTATTGAGTTGGCCCCCCTTATCTCGACAGAAAAATCGGATCCGGGCTTTCCTGAGCCCCTTTTTATATCCACACCGGCTATGCGTCCCTGCATCGCGTCCTGTGTTCCTGTTGCATTTGCCCTGGTTATTTCCTCAGCCTGTATGGAACTTACCGTGCCTGTAAGATCAATTTTCTTTTTAGTACCGTAGCCGATAACTACAACCTCACTGAGTGCCTTAGCATCGGCTGTAAGTTTGATAGTTAAAGGCGCAGCACCCTCTGCCGTTCTTTCAAGCGTCAAAAAACCGATATATTTAAACACCAATATATCACTTGCCCTGGCAATCGTGATGGAAAAATCCCCGTTGATGTCGGTTACGGTGCCCCTGGTAGTGCCTTTGACACTTACGCTTACGCCGATAAGTGGCTGGTTTTTTTCGTCGACAACCTTGCCGCTGATCTTAAGATCCGGCGCAGAAGCCTGACTGGCCGCCTGCCCTTCAGCGGGCAGCGCTTTCATGAGGATGACTTTGTTTTTAAATACCTCATAGTTAATATTATACTTGAAAAGCAATTGATCCAGTACATCCTTCAGGCTTTGGTCATTAAATGTCGCGGATACTTTTTCCTGGGGTTGAATAATATCTTGGTTATAAACAAACTGTACCTGATGTTTCTTAGCCAAAACTTTCAGTACTTCAACCAGCGTCCTCTCTTCAACAGTTAACGTGATTTTCTTGTCCAGTATAGTTTGTGCCGAAGTGGGCCTTGCATAGCTCATGCCGGTCATCAACATAATAATCAATAACTGGCTAAATGTAATCCTCATGATCTTGCACCAGAAATGGGAATTAAGTAAACAAAAATTCATAAATTTGAAATGATTGTATTTTGTGAAAAAAATATAATAAGAGCCCCATCACCAAATTTTATTGATGCGATCTATGGGCTTGAAATCCAGGTACAGAGGTGTTACAGCACCTTTGTACCCTTATTTGGAAAGGCGGTGGTGTTATGTCGGGTAATGTTTTCTCATAATTTCCTTTTTTTAAATTAATTGGTTTTTTTCAGTACGATGAGATCATTGGTGACCTCGTAGTTGAGTTTCATAGAAGCTTTGAGCACTTCAAGTACTTCGGGCAGGTTCAGGCCCGTTAAATCAGCTGTCATTACAGCCTTATTCAAACCCTCATCCTGAATTTTAATGTGAGCATCAAATTTCTGGTTCAATACATCCACGATTTCAGTAAGCCGGGCATTCTCAAATAACAGGTCGATATGTTTATAAATATTAACTGCCGATATATCGGCTTGCTTGCTTGCTACAAGCAAATCCGTGTTTTTATTATAGATAACCTCTTCTTTAGGCAACAGCATCACCTCTCCCGCTGCAAGCTTGGCTCCTGCCCTTTCACCGTTGCTGCCTCTTTTACTCACAGAAACCTTACCTGTAACTACTGTTACGATGGCTGCAGATACGGCTTTATTGTCCAGTACGCGGAAACTTGTACCCCACACTTTGGTTATAATATGTTCGCTACTGATGATAAATGGACGCCTGGCATTTTTTGTTACCTCAAAAAAGCATTCGCCCTGCATGGTAACGTTACGTGATGCAGCCGCAAAAATTTTAGGATAGCTAAGGCTTGCATCAGGGCTAAGCCAAACCACGCTGCTATCGGGCAACAGCTGTTTGATAATGTTTTTAGTGCGATTGGTAATCACCATATCCGTCACCGCCGTTTCGGGGAACTTAGCTGGAGTTAATACGATGTCAATAATTATAACTTTGGCAAACACCAATAAAACGGCGGCAGCGGCAATCCTTAGCCACCAGCTTTTGTACAGTGACCTCACAGCCGGTTTTGGGGAAGATTTAATCTCATCCTCATGAGAGATAGCATTAAATATCCTTAGTTTAAGCTGCTCTTTGTTCTCATCCGATAAACTTTCCGTAAATCCGGGTTTATCTTCATGCAGCTCAAACCAATTATCGATCACCTGCTTTTCTTCAGATGTACAGGTACCGTCAAGATACCTATCCAATAATTCGGATAATTGAATTTCATTCATAATTAATGCAGATTTATCTTGGTTTATAATAGCAAGTCGAGGAGATGGAGGCTAACCCTTGCTCTGCCGAAAAAATTATTTTATAAAAAAAACGACTGCCAAAAACAGCAGCTCCCCCATTCCAACACGGAGGCGCTGTAAGGCTTTTGTGAGATGACCTTCAACCGTTTTTTCGGATATATGGAGAATTTCGGCTATCTCTTTATTGGTTTTATATTGCAACCGGCTCAATTCATATACGCTTTTGCACTTAGGCGGAAGTGTGCCGATCAGATCATCGAGATATTTTTTGAGATCATTGACAAAGATGCGCTCCTCTGTTGAGTTATCAATATGCAAATTATACTTGCTGGCTGCGATAAAAGAATTTTGAACTAATTGACGACGGTATTGATCAATGACACTATACCTTGCAGCAGTAAATAAATAATTCATCAGGCCGGTTGTAAACTCCAATGATTCTCGCCGGTCCCAAAGCCTTATAAATATCTCCTGTACAATTTCCTCACACAATTCGGCATTATTTAACCGTTTATAGGCATAATCAAATAACTTGTCCCAGTATTTGCTGTAAATTTTCTCAAAAGCGGCACTATTGCTTTGTTTTAACAGAAAAGCAAGTTCATCATCAGTAACACTACTTATATCACCCATCGCATCCGAGTATTGCTTTGTCTTAGTAATTAATGAGGGGTTGGTTAGAAGCATCTAAAGTAATGGAAAAATTACAATTTTTGAAAAACCGATGCTCAATTAATAGTTTAAGGGATGATATTAAGAGTTAGTGAGCAATAATCATAAGCAAGGTAAACTTCATTCTAAAAATAGCAATCCAGAATATATGGAGAGGCAGCAACAGCTGCCGCTTTTTAGAACTCCCAAACACACGAAGTTTGGACGCCATCGATAATCATTTGAATGAACTTAAAAACATCAAAGCCCCGATACTTTCGTACCGAGGCTTTGTACCCAGAGCCGGAGTCGAACCGGCACGGTTTCCCACAGGTGTTTGAGACCAGCGCGTCTACCAATTCCGCCATCTGGGCATTTTGTAAGTGTATTCCCTTACAAGCGGGCTGCAAATGTAGATAAACTCTCCTTAATTCGCAACAAATATTTTTGTTTATAGTAAATATTTGCAATTTCTATCCGGCGGCTTTCTTTGGCTGTATCGTCCAGTTCTTCATAGTCGTTAGTGAGACTTGTCAGCTCTTCATTCATATCGCCTTCAATAGCAAGTGTTTCTGAGGTTATAGAGGCTAATTGTGTTGCATCATCAACGTCCATCAGCCGCTCGTTAATGTCCATCATCTCCATTAAAAAATCTGCAGGTAATTGTGGTTTCGCACCTTCAGATACCAGGTCATGCAGCTTTAAAATGTATTCCAAACGTTTGGCCGGGTCGCCAAGCGCATGGTAAGCCTTGTTATTTATGGTAGATAGCTCCAATATTTCCTGTTGTTTCGCCTCATCCTCGTTAGCGTAAAAATCGGGATGATAAAGTTTGCTCAGCTCGTAAAACTTTTTCTTCAGCAAAGCCTGATCAACCTTAAAAGATTCAGGGATGCCGTAAAATTCAAAATAGTTCATAGGGCAAAGATAACTATTAGCAGGTTATCCACGCCGCTATGAACTTCATGCTTAAGTAAGTAATATGCTATTCGTCGGGTTTTTCCTGGTCGGTTTCGGCCTTTTCTGTTATTTCTGTTTTGGGGTGCTTATCGGCAAACAGTTTCCTGTCTTTAGTTAAAGTGGGGGCCACACCTAATATACCTATCCCGGCAACAGCCAATATCATAAACAATGCAAGCCCGCAAAGCCTCATCAGCTTTTTAATTTTTTTCATTTTGTCTCATCAAATAAAAATGACGGGCACAGCCTTATAGGGACTGATATCCGAATAATTAAAATGGGGTAATTACCTTTTGGTAATCAAAAAGGAGGGATTATCCTATAAATGGGTAGCTGTCATCGGCTGAATCTGAACCGAAAGCCCTGATGAAAAAAAGATATTTGATCTGTTTGTTTGGTATGAACAACCATGATGTTTGCTTAGCCATATTCTTGGCCTCACTGCTATGCAAAAAACTTAAGGCCAGTAGATTGCAGGCTCCGGAAATTAAAGTTGAAAGGGTATTTCGATTGACTCCCTTTAAAGTAGTATTGTATGAAATTGATTTGGAGGTCCCGTTGGCATAGCTGGCAACTAATGTTGTAGGCGGTTTACTAAACCTGTATGGTGTTTGGATAGTAAGCCCCGAAAAAGTAAAAAAGCCAAGCAGCACAATAGCTGTTAACAGCCATTTAGATAATACGCTTTTTACCGGGATCAATTTCATTAAATAAAGATAGCGATATCAATCCACAAAAAAGGCCCCTGCGAAAAATCACAGGAGCCAGCCCATCTATCTGAAAAAAAATCTTATTTCATGTAATCTTTATCTAAAAACAAGTAACGTGCACGGTTAACCTCATGTTTCTCCTCGCTTTTAACATCAATATTCATAAACTTAACACTGTTGTTATCCGTAATGGCCGACCATTTAGGCAGGCCTGCACCATTTGGATTAGCCTTTTTTATAAAGTTGGCAAAGTAGTTTTCCATCGTTTCAGACACTTTGAAATCATCGGGTGTCCAGGCGTAGGTTTTGTTGCCTGCAAGGTTGCCCATGGCATATTCAATTTCTGAAGCGTGTGCAGCACCCACTGGTGGCGGCATTTTAGGGGCTGGTTTTGCGGCATCGCCTTTAACCACACCTCCGGCAAGCCCCGGAGTGGCGTTGCCCATGGAGGCAACCATTGCCGGGCGTACCCGAGAGAACAAGTAGCGATAAACCGGCTTCCCTCCTGTTTGTACCTGCAAGTCGGCCCATTTCCAGGTGCTGTATACTATAAAACGATCGCTTGACAAGTCGGTTGCTACTTTGATCACTTCCTCGTCATTGGCAGCGGGATATAGCTTCAGTGCTTCCTCTGCCCTATCTCCATACAACTGCTTCAATGTTTTGGTGTAATTCTCCAGCGTTGGTGCGTCACCCCTCATCATGAACTGAAAAGGTACTTCGGCCGAGTTCCACCCTACCAGCAAAGGTACTTTAGCCTGCTCACCTGCCATAAATATTTCGGGTAGCGATTTTGGCAACAAGTAATTATCAATAGTGGCCGACATTGGCGGCGTACCTGGTTTAAAGGCGTCGTTTAATAATTGTTCAGCTGGTATGGCCCTCAAATCGGCCAGTGTGCCAGCTTTCTCATTAGCAGCAAACTTAACACCGTTTTGCTCAGCATCAGCCAATGGTATAGGGAAAAGTGTTGGTTTAATGCCAGCACCGCTTTCGCCGATGGCGCCTGCTATTAAGTCTTTTGATAGTGGAGAGGCCATCTGCACTGAAACGGAAATAGATCCCGCTGATTCACCGGCAATGGTAACCCGGTTGGGATCGCCGCCAAATGCTGCTATGTTTTTTTGCACCCAAAGTAAAGCGAGGTGCTGGTCAAGGTATCCGTAATTACCAGATGAATGATTGGGTGATTCTTTGGTTAATTCAGGATGAGAAAAGAAACCAAATACACCAAGCCTGTAATTAACGGTTAATGCCACAATACCTTTTTTTGCCATGCTTTCGCCATCATAGCGCGACTCTGATCCATCGCCCGCCATCAAACCGCCACCGTAAAAATAAACCAGTACAGGCAGTTTTTCTTTGGCTGATTTTGCGGGTGTCCACACGTTAAGGTATAAACAATCTTCGCTCATGCCCGATGACCGGAAGCCCATATCGCCAAAAATGGGCTTTTGCATAGGGTTGTGGCCAAAATGATCGGCCTTTAAAGTGCCATCCCAGTTTTTGGCCGGCTGTGGCTCCTTCCAGCGCAAATCGCCAACAGGCGGCTGGGCAAATGGAATGCCTTTAAAGCTTAATACGTTTGATGCTTCGCGTGAGCCTTCAAGCACCCCATTCTCAACAGTGGTTTTGTTTGCAGATAGCTGCGCCATCACCTTTACCGAGGCAATTTGTGCAAGCAACAGCATTACTAAAATTGGTTTCTTCATTATTGGTTATTTGGTTTGTAGCGTTTGGGATAAAAGGAAATAAGGATAATAAACCTTATTGTAACATAATGATACAATAATAAATTATTTAATCTCACATATCAAATTTTTTTGTTACTTGTGGCAACGTTTTTTTTGAAGATACATGAACAAGGAGTTTGAGCAACAGGAAAGTAATATAAGCGGCGAAGGGTTTTTACCCGGTTTGGCCATTGATACCGTTATTTTCGGCTTTCATGACAGCCAGTTAAAGGTGTTATTGCTGGCTTACAAAAACTCATCGTTATACGCGTTGCCAGGCGGCTTTATTTATGATAATGAAGATGTTAACCAGGCAGCCCGCCGGGTATTGGAAAGCCGTACTGCTTTGTCCGATATTTACCTGGAACAGTTTTATGTTTTTGGCGACTACAGCCGTTATGACCCTGCTCCTCTTAAAACAATTATGTTGGCCCGGGGCTACACCCCTCCCGCCAACCATTGGCTGCTGAAACGCTTTGTTTCTATTGGCTATTATGCATTGGTTGATTTTACCAAAGCAGTGCCGGCTCCGGATGAAATTTCCGATAGCTGCAATTGGTACAGCCTTGACGAATTGCCTGTTTTAATGCAAGACCATCGGCAGATCATTGACAAAGCTTTGCAAACGCTGCAAAACAACCTCGATCAAAAGCTCATTGGCTTCAACTTGCTAACGGATGAGTTTACTATGGGCGATCTGCAATCGCTTTATGAAACTATCCTGAATAAAAAACTGCTTAGGGCGGCTTTTCAACGAAAAATGCTGGGGCTTGGAATTTTGGAAAGAATAGCCAAAAAGTGGACTGGCGGCGCACATAAAGCACCATATCTGTATAAGTTTATATCAAACAAGGTACCGGCCGATAATATATAACACTTATGTAGTTTTTAAGTAATTGCGTCAAATTTATGATGTCGCAATTAGCCCCTTAACATGTCTTAATAGCACCCTCCTATATTGTGTTATAAAACCTAACTTTACTTCATAAAGCTTAACCAATTATAAATCAAAAACAATCAAGCAACATGTTAGTCGTAAATCCTTATTTAAACTTTAACGGTAATACCGAAGAAGCATTTAACTTTTACAAGTCGGTTTTTGGCGGTGAGTTTGCCGTAGTTATGCGTTTTAAAGATGGCCCGGAAGCATCAAAGCTTGCTGAGAAAAACCTTGACAAACTTATGCACATTGCATTACCGCTTGGTCCGGGCAATATGCTTATGGGTACCGACGCCTTGGGCGTTGAAGAAGGAGGTATGGGCCTGGTGACTATGGGCACAAATTTTTCACTTACTATCAGCTGCGAATCAAAAGAAGAGGCGGATAAGATCCATGCGGGGTTATCTGATGGAAACCTAAGCGGCGGCCCGATGCGTGAGGAATTTTGGGGTGATTACTTTGGCTGGATCAAAGATAAATTTGGTATCAGCTGGATGATCTCTTTCAATCCTAACCGTCCGTAATAATTTAAACATTAGCAGGGATGGTTAGGGGCACTATCCCTGCTAAACTATTTTCTTATCTCCATTAAAAGTAACGTATCAATTAAACTTATGGTGGTAGAAGTTTTTAAAACCAATGTAAATAAACGCCGGCAAGCCAACAGGCTTTTAGATGCCATCCACAATGCATTCAGAAATCATAAAGCCAATTTTGATCTGGATGATTGCGACAGGATCCTGCGGGTGCAATGTGATAATGGCACCTTATGCGCAAAATCTTTGATCAGTTTTTTAAATGAGTTAGGCTGCCGGGCGGAGATTTTGACTGATTAAGCTCATTTTTTGCAAAACAAATTATTTCAAACTAAGGTATTATCATTAATATAAAACCAATTATCATGTTAAAAGACAGCAAAGCATTTAGCGGATTTTCAGTAGATGATACAGCTAAAGCAAAGGCGTTTTATGCCAATGTGCTTGGTTTAGACGTAAGCGAAATGCCCGAAATGCAAGGCCTGCTTAACCTCAATATTACAGGTAGCACCCCTATTTTGATATATATTAAACCCAACCATACTCCAGCTACTTTTACCATCCTGAATTTTCCAGTGAATGACGTTGAGAAAACAGTAGATGAGCTCAGCGCCCGCGGAGTTAAATTTGAGATTTACGATCAGGAAAATTTTAAGACAAACGAAAAAGGAGTATTTCTGAGTGGCGGCCCCAAAATAGCCTGGTTTAAAGACCCGGCGGGGAATTTTTTATCAGTAATAGAAAGGTAGCAGTATAAAGCCTATTACAAATCCCATTTTGGGGAATAACAGCTACCCGCCGTGGAAATAAATCCCTCGCCGAACTATTAACTTTCCGTTAATTTCGAAGTTTTTTCACAACTATTTTATCGATTCTACGTATAAAAGCCTATCAAGTCTTTGATTGTGGCTGTTTTTCATTTCAGGAATGTTTTTTGTATACAATTACAATGTAAAACAAGAGGCATTGATGATTAAGCTATTTATTTTATATTTAGCTTTTGGTTAAAATAGCTAATAAATTTATTTCCTTATCATTAATGATATTTATTAAGTTTATATTTTTTTAATATTATAAGACATTTACAATAAATAATAAAAACACAACTCATTAATAAACAACTGCTTCTCTCTTATAAATAACCCCATTAATTAAGCATGAAAAGAACGCTACTTATAGTTGATGATGACTTGAGCATACTAAAGTTGCTCAACTTTATTCTTTCAAAAGAGTATGATATCGTAGTTAAGAATAACGGAATTGAAGCATTTAGCTGGCTTGAAGACGGCAATATGCCTGAACTGATCATATCCGACCTTCAAATGCCTTATTTCGACGGACAATCATTTGTAAAAAATGTAAAGATCAGCGGCTTCTACCGTGACATACCGGTTATCCTGCTTTCCGCGGCTCATGATCTTGACGCCCAGGTGAGCGCCATGCCTTTTAAAGTTGATGCTTACATACACAAACCCTTTAATCCAACCGCATTAAAAACAGCCATTAATCAAGTTTTACAAGTTTATGAATCATCAAACATCTGATTGGAACGAAAGCTCGGGTTCTACCATCAGGATAGCTTATGCAGGTAGTGAGTTTAAGGAAAAGATCTCTAATGGTTTAAATGAAGGTTTCAAAATTGCGTACAGCAACTCTATTGATCAGTTGAATGATTACTTAGGCGAGCAATCTATTTTATCTGTTCCTGATATTATTTTGGTTGAAGTTGATGCCGAAGGTAAGTGGATCAAAATGGTTGAAGAGGTGAAGAAGAGTTTTCTGTTAAACGGTTTGATCATCGTGCTGCTTTCGTCACACAATGATAAAACGTTAAAGCAAAAAGCCATTAAACTAAAAGTGCATGACTTTTATGGTGAGCCTTTTTCTATAAGCGACTTGCGCGAGAGGCTTAACTTTTTGGTGCGCTTTAAGCTGATAAAGCCAAAACTGCTTGAGCTATCAAAAGTGGTTGATACAGCATATAAAATGCCTGCTGGTAAACGCCTTATCGACCTCGTAATTTCGGGCGGTATGATGCTGGTATTATCACCAGTTATGCTGGTTGTTGCCATTTTAATTAAGCTTGATTCAAAAGGTCCGGTATTTTATAAAAGCAAACGTGTAGGTACAGGTTATAAAGTATTTGATTTTTATAAATTCAGGTCGATGCGTACCGACGCTGATCAGCTGCTTGCCAAGTTATCGGCAGAAAATAATCAATATACTTCAGAAGGTACTGATAATAAAGTAGCCTTTGTCAAGATCAAGAATGACCCCCGTATTACTAAGCTGGGTAACTTTTTGCGCAATTCAAGCCTTGACGAGTTACCGCAATTATTTAATATCCTTCGTGGCGATATGTCGGTAGTAGGTAACAGGCCATTGCCGTTGTATGAAGCCGAGATGCTTACCTCAAATGAATGGTCAATGCGCTTTCTCGGCCCTGCAGGTTTAACCGGTTTATGGCAGATCAGCAAACGCGGAAAGGAAGACATGTCTGAACGCGAAAGGAAAAAATTAGATAATTTTTATGCTCAGAAATATTCT
>NZ_DASVOB010000605.1:0-14515 GCF_036383575.1 Mucilaginibacter sp. | reverse complement strand
CGCAATGCCAGGTATGAAAGTGAATTTGTGTTTAAAAAACACAAGGCATATATCAAGGACAAGGAGGGCGATACCGGTTACCCATCCGAATTTCCTGTTGATCTTTTTATTTTCCATAGCTTACCTCAGAAGTGTTGTTTTATATTTTCCGGCGGCATCGTCAATACCTATAGATTGGAAATCTATCGCGATTTTTTCCTTGAGGGTAGCATTGTCCGGTGATAGGTTCAGCTTGCTTTTCATTTTCATAATATCTTTAACTGTTGCCAGCATGACGGGTAAGCTAAGATCCTGCGGATGCAGCTGCATACCCTCCTGGATATAGGCTATTGATTTTTCTGGCTGGTCTGTTTTTAAATACACGAGATACATGTTCCGGGCATTCTCGAACGACGGTTCCTGGTCATAGGCTTTTTTAAAATAGAATGTGGCATCCGAAAAGTTTCTGAGGTCGAAACTGAGCCTCGCAGCATAAATTTTGTAGGTCATATTTCGCGGTGATTCCAGCAACGCAGCCTCAACAGCCTTCAATGCGGTCTTTTTATCGTTGGATTTCATGCTGTACTGGAATAATTTATTGATGGCATCGGCCCAACTGATCCTGTTGACTGCCAAAGCACCCGCCAATTGTTCATCCAGTGAATTGCCACGTTTAAAATCAGTAGAGATAGGTTCATTAAAGGGCCATCCTGATTTTAACATCATAATAGTATAGGCTCCGTAAAGCGAATCTATCCTGGTAACAGGCATACGCCTTAAAAGCTCCTCAAATGACATTTCCGGGCCGGCAGTAGCTTTGATGAGCTTTGATTGTTGAATAGATCGATAAAAAGCTTCTGATAGGAGTGCATAACCATAAAGATTGGGGTGCACATGCTCTAAAAGGGTCTCATTTCCCAATATTTGGTGGGGTGAGTGCAATTCAAAAACTTTCCTGGCATCAACCAGGTGAACGTTGTTGTATTTTGCCGAAAGCGCGGTAATGATCTTATTGATTGTATCAGGTGCCCGGAACCGGAGTAGGTCCAGTTCTTTTGCCTTAACAAATTGCTTTTTTGCTGCCGGGTAATTTCCGGAAGTATATAACAGGCTGCCTTTTTTAAATGCGGCTTCGGCATTGGCCAACGATTGAGAGCTGCTGATAAAAGGGGGCTGATTTTTTTCATTACTCACCAGGGTGCTTAAAAACACGGGAATGGACCTATCCTGCAATAACCGGCAGAGTTCATCCATGTTGGTTTGAAACTGTTTAATACCTGTATCGTATTCTTTGGAACCATACCTGATCTCCTGGCTGGCTGCCATTCGCTTCATCAGGTTTTCCCTTTGATCGATAGTTCTGTCTGCTCCAACTTTGATACTTCTGAAGCAATTTTCCATTAACTGAACGATCCGGAAACGGCGCAAGTCAAGAACCAGTCTGACAAGTGTACGATTGCTGGCAATGTGGCTGGTGGAGCCCACACCCAAAGCCCCGTAATATTCATTATGCCCGGTGTATATCAAAACCGCGTCGGGCTTAAATTCAGCTACCTGCCTGCCAAAATCAAGTACCGTATATGAATTAACCGCTGTAAGCGCAACGTTGATGACCTCGAAATTGATGCCCGGGTACATGTTCATTAACCGGTATTGCAGCCAACGGTGAAACGAGCCATTATGCAGATAAGGATAACCCGCTGTAGTCGATTCGCCCAATACAAATATCCTGAACGAGTTACTGCCTTTATCTGCTTTAAATGGCTCAATATTTCCCTTTGTTGCATTGGCCGTATCAGAAAAATACCGCTCCGATGCGTATTTATTCATAACCCAGTACGACGGGTCATCCGGGTAACGTATAAACAGATCAGTATTGTGCCCGTATCCGGAAATACGTAAAACAAGCTCAAACAGGATCAATACCACAACCGGCGTGATCAGGGTCAGCGCCTTAAACCATCTTAGTTTCTTTTTAGATAATGGTACGTTTTCCATAGAAGCTGTTTATAATTGATTGTTTTTAAATGTAGAGACGCATCATATGCGTCTCCCGCGTGCAATTTTCGACGGAATTAGAAGCCTTTTAAATCGCCCTGTCCTCCGGGAGACGCATGTGATGCGTCTCTACAAAAAACTTTCCATTCGTTTTTAAAAAACTTCATGAATCATTGAACTTTTTTGCGTGGTATTGAACACCTGTAAAATACCTGACGGGACGACTCAAAGCCGCCCTGCCAGGTTATACAGATAATTGTGATCTTATCTCCGGTTAATAGCCGGAGTTTTGTTTCAGGTTACTGTTGGTATGAAGTGCACTGGTTGGTATAGGAAGTAAGGTCCGGTAATCGCCGTTAGGTGAATGGGATAACCACGATTTTTTGGTAAATACATCAAACCTGATCAGGTCCTGTCTGCGTCTTCCTTCTTGGGCAAATTCCCAGCCTAATTCGTCCAGGAAACGACCATATTGAATATCAGATACCGTTTCGTGGGTTGTTTGCAGGTGATTGCTCAGCCCGTAGTCATAAACCGTTGTTCCTGATAAAAGCTGGGTAGCGGTAACAACAGCTTTGGCAGGGTTGCTTGTAAATGCCCTTTGCCGTACCTGGGTAACCAATGTCGCTGCGGTAACAGCATCCCCTGATCTTAGGGAAGCCTCTGCCTTCATCATCAGTACATCGGCATACCGTAACAGGGGGAAATCGTTGCTCATACCAACCAGTTCGCCGGAAACGATCTGGTATTTACCTAACCTGAAACCATGTACTTCTTCAGATGAATCGACACCCGGAAGGGAATTGATATAGGCCAATGGCTTATTTTTGAAAGCCCCCAATGAGCCATTTAAAGGTGCCCCGGCAGCTGTATATTGCTGACCTTGAACCCAATTGCTGATCAGGCGGCTATCCTGCGGATCGAAAGTGTTTATAAACTGTGGGATAGCGCAGATGCCGCCCCATGGCGAGTTTTGGAAATTGTAGGTCGCCTGGTTTTCTGGCTGAAGCGTTTCCATGTGTAAGGTCCATGCCGTACTGCCATCTGCCGTATAGGTCTGATCAAATGGTATGGCAAATATGATCTCTTTGGAGTTTTGGTTTTGCTGCAGGAAAACATTAGCCTGGTTAGATTCAAGCGAATAAAGGCCCGAATTTATAATAGCGTCACAGGCTGTTATACAGTTTGCGTAATCCGGGGAGCCGGTATAAACACCTGCATTCAGGTACATTTTGGCTAATAAGGCTTCTCCGGCCCATTTATTGAACCTTCCGTATGTGGTACCGTCATTTAGTGTACTTAGCAACGGGACATTGGTTGTCAGCTCCGAAATAATGAAATCATACACTTCTTTCCTGGTGCTTTGCGTAGGGACAAATCCTGCCGGAAGATCAAATTTAGTCACGATCGGTACGTTGCCAAAAAAATCGATCAGGGCGTAATAAAAGGATGCACGCAATACTTTCAGTTCTGCTGTAAGCTGTGCTTTCCCTGAAGCCGCTACCGGGATCAGGCCAGCATCAATCTGGTAAAGTACCCTGTTACACCCGGTGATGCCTGCGTACGCGTTAGTCCATATTTGGTAGCTGTTATCTTCATCGGCAGTCCATTTATGGGTGTGCATACGCCTGTAAACGCCTCCATCCACCCATCCGTTTGGTCTTTGGGGGATAACTTCCTCATCTGCCGAAATTTCATTTGTCCTCCATATGGCATTAGAGCTTCTGCCCAGCTCCAGGGTCCTCCAGCTGGTATATGGCGCACCTACTAAAGCCGCCACATCGGCAGGCCCCGGGGTGAACTGGCTGGATACGATCTGGCCGTAGTTTTTGGTTGCAAGTTTGGTGCAGGAAAAACTTCCGAAAAGGATCATTATCCCGCTAACTATTAAGCATATCTTTTTCATTTCAATTTTCATAACGATTTGATTAAAAACTGGCCGAAAGCCCGATGGTATATGTCCTGATGGTAGGGTAGGTGTCACGGGATTCCATACCCGGAGCAAGCCCGTTTGAATCGCCGAAGCGGTCAACTTCAGGATCAAGACCTTTGTATTTGGTAATGGTAAAGGTGTTCAGGGTAGAAATATAGATCCGCGGATTATGTACGAATTTAGATTTCAGATTGCGCCAGGTGTATCCCAGGTTGATATTATCGATCTTCCAGTAATTGCCGTTTTCGACATAGTAGCTGTTAAATTCAAGGGGTACAGTTTTGTTCAGTACTGCTGTGCCGAACACTTTGTCTTCTGACGATTTTAAACGGTTGTAATTGGTAACAGAAGTGTTTTCATAGTTCATCCGCAACGCGTTCAGGATCTGAAAGCCAAAAGCACCACGCATGGTCACGCCAAAATCCCAGTCCTTGTAGTGGATCGTGTTATTCCACCCGGCGTAGTATTTGGGGATACCGTTTCCTATTACTTGCTTATCATTAAAGCTGTGGTTAAACTGGTCATATTGTTTGGTAGTGCCGTCAGGCTCCTGGTAGATCCATTTGCCGTCTGCAGATACTCCGGTAACCTTAAATCCATAAAAATCCCCGATATTATGACCTACCTGTACAATGTTAGTAAAGGTTTGAATAGGATCGCCCGTATAACCGGTGGTGAAATAAGGGGTTGTAGCCTGGTAAATATCGTTAGACAGGCTGGTTAGCTTATTGGAGTTTGTAGAGAAATTAAATGAAGTTGTCCATTGAAAATCCTTTTTTCGGATGGCATTGATATTGACGACAGCCTCCAGCCCTTTGTTTTCCATAGTCCCGGCGTTAGCGAAAGTTGAAGGGTAAAGGTTAGGCGGGCTTGGCACGGAGAAATTGTACAGCAAATCCGTTACCTTGCGCTTATATACATCTATTGTACCAGAGATCAGGCCCTTGAACATGCTATAATCCAAACCCAGGTCGGTTTCATGTTTTTCTTCCCAGCGAAGCCCTGGATTGGCATTTTGGGCCGGAGCCAGCGTTTGAATATATTGACCATTATATAAAACATAATTGCCATAACCCAATAAGCCCACACCCAGGAACGATTGCCTTGGAGGGTTACCGGTTATTCCATACCCGGCGCGTAACTTCAGGTCATCAAATATCTTTTGATCATCCATGAAAGATTCTTTGGTGATCCTCCATCCCGCCTGTACTGCAGGGAATTTTCCGAATGGATGTGCAGCGCCGTAAAACTGGCTTGCGCCGTCAATACGTAAGCTGGCCAGTAACAGGTATTTTTCTTTATAGTTGTAGGTTAAGCGGCCAATGTAGCTGATGAGGTTGGTGAGGCTTTGTCCGCTGGTCATCAGGGCGGTACCATTTTTTAAAGCCGCTCCCTGCTGTATGGCATTGTAACCAAAGAGATCGGTAGGGAAGTTGTGGTTCCCCATTTCAGTGCTGAACGAATTATTATCCTGGTATTCGTAGCCTCCCAATAAGGTAAAGCGGTGATCTCCGAAAGCTTTGGAATATTCGGCCGAAAAGTTCAGGTACCTGTCAACCGACTGGCCCTGCTGGATATCGGCTACGCCGCCCTGGTTATCCCGAATGGTTGAGATGTTTTCAAAATTGGCAAAATACCGGTTCAGATAACCATGTTTGGTATACGAACCTATTGCGGAGAGCCTTAAGCCTACTATCGGCAGGTAAGTTATGGTTGCATTGTATTTGCTGGTGAAACTTGTCTGCGGCTGATCGGTATTGAAAATATCAGATACCGGGTTCTGGTATTCGAAATTATTAGGCTCCTGGTAAAAGCTACCATCTGCTAACCTTACAGGAGCAGTAGGGTTCATTTTCAGCTGCTGCTCATAATCGTAGGTATTGAAAGGATGGTCATTAAAATTGGTTTGCAGCAGGCCGAGGTTGAATTTCAGTTTTCCATCCAGCATGGAATGGTTAATGTCAACGCGTCCGGTGATCTGCTGATGGTCACTTTTCAGGAAGATACCCTGGTTGTAGCGGTAATTAAGCGACGCCAGGTAATTCGTCTGATCATTGCCTCCCCTGAAGGTCAATCCGTGTATATGGGATACAGGGAAACTGTTGCTCATGGCTTTGATCCAGTCGGTATTGCTTCCCAGATCGTAGGAGGCCTGCCTGGTACCGGCAGCAATTTGCCTCCGGTAGTCGTCCCCGGTAAGTAAGTGCGGTTCTTTTGAAATCTGGCTGTAAGTTTCGTTCCCGTTATAATCAACTTTATTGATCGCGTTACCGCTGGCATGTTTGGTGGTAATGATAATTACGCCATTGGAACCGCGTACTCCGTAAATCGCTGCTGATGACCCATCTTTCAATACCGATATTTCTGCAATGTCTTCCGGCGCTACGGTTAGCAGATCACCTGGTACGCCGTCAACGATATACAACAGCCCCAGGTTACCGTATAATGAATTGTTACCACGCAGCATAATTTGGGACTGGGCATTAGGATCACCCGAAGGGCTTGAAACAGAAAGACCTGCAACTTTTCCTTTGAGAAGCTCGGCCGCGTCTGAAACCGGTCCCGTCACAAAATCCGTTGATTTAACAGTGGTAACCGCACTGGTTACGTCGGCTTTCCGCTGCGCACCATATCCGATAACAACTACTTCACTCAGTGATTGATTGTTATCTGTAAGCACAACGTTAATAACATTATGATTATTAACGGGGACTTCCTTGGTGACAAATCCGATGAAAGTAAAAACGAGTGTCGAATTAGCAGGTGCATTCAAAGTAAAATCGCCCTCAAGGGAGGTTTGTCCCCCTGCGTTTGTCCCTTTAATTTTTATGCTGACACCGGGAAGCGGCAGTCCTTTGGTATCTTTTACAATTCCTTTTATCTTAATGTCACCGCTTTGGGCATGAGCACACAGTGACAGGATGGATGCTAAAAAAAGGGCAAAAAGCAGCCTGTACCTTAAATAAAGTCTAATTTTTTTCATGAAATTGGTTATAATATTGGTTTATTAAATTTTACGATGCTTTCGATTATTATTGTTTTTTTGACAATTAATGACCGGGACGGAGTTGGTTAGTTGGATTTTTCCATTTGTTTTAATTTAGTTACTTAATCTGTTGGTTTGTTGGTGTTTTGGTTTTGCAATGAGTTAGTCCGGAATCTGATCATCAGGTTTAAGAGTT
Source organism: Mucilaginibacter sp. (assembly GCF_036383575.1). Taxonomy (GTDB): domain Bacteria; phylum Bacteroidota; class Bacteroidia; order Sphingobacteriales; family Sphingobacteriaceae; genus Mucilaginibacter. Next base: position 7,423 of record NZ_DASVOB010000605.1, on the reverse strand, counting down.
AAAAAAAGCCGGCAGGGATCCGAATGCTTTTACAAAACAGAATGCTCTGAATTATAATTGACTCGCAATCGATTGCGAAACTTCTAACAAAAGTTTAAACGAAATGATAGTTAACATCTTCAGGTTTTGATCTCATTGTTCAAAAAAATGGTTTATAATCATCCTGACCTTGGATATCAGGTTTGGTAAAAGTAGAGGCGAATGGTCTATGACAGACAACACTCACGTTGAAAAAAATAATACTGGTGATGAAATTGAGCGCGATATCGGGCGATATCAACGTTTTAAAACAATTCAGGGAAATAAAATGTAAAAGATGGACGTGAAACCGTTGTTGATATTCAATTACTTAGGTTCAGGGAGTTTGGCATTTGCAGCCACATGCTCAGCGTAATGAGAGGGCTTTACATTGAACTCTTCCTGGAAGCATTTACTGAAATAGGCAGCATTATTAAACCCAACCTGATCGGAAATTTCTGCCACTGATAACTCACGCTGACTTAATAACACAGCTGCTTTTTTTAACCTTACAGATCGGATAAACTCCGATGGGGTTTGTCCAATTGTGGAAACTAATTTGCGATATAAGCCGGACCGTTCCATGTTCATGTCACTGCTGAAATCCTCGACGGAGTAGGAGGAATTATCAAGGTTTTTTTCGATACAGTCCAGCGCCTTTTTAATTAATTTTTCATCGATGCCAGAAGCTGTCACCATAGCCGGCTGGATGACAATAGCTTTTTTGAACAACTGCTTCCGCTTTTCCTGTTGTTCGAGCAGATTGCGGACGCGTACAATCAGAATATCAATATTGAAAGGTTTGGTAATATAAGCATCTGCTCTCGCCTGGTATCCCTCAAACTGTGATTCATCAGAGGAGCGTGCGGTTAACAGAATGAGCGGGATATGTGAAGTTCTGACGTCTTTTTTCAAGGTGTCACATAATTCAAGACCGCTCATCTCCGGCATCATGATGTCACTGATCACCAAATCGGGAGATTGTTTTAACACAAGGTCCAGCGCCTCTTTTCCGTTGGAAGCGAGTATAATATTGTAATGCTTATTCAATTGCTCACTTAAGAAATGACGAAACTCTTCGTTATCCTCCGCGATTAAAATACTGACCGCGTTCCCGCCGTCATCCTTGGCTGGTTTAAATTTATCCGTTATTTCTGGTTTCAGGTCTGATGGGATATACAGCGTAAAAGTACTTCCCTTACCCAATTCACTTTTCACTTCAACAAAACCATGGTGCAGCCGTACATACTCCTGCACAAGGTGAAGCCCGATACCACTTCCCGTATTGATGCCGGCCTGGTTATCCGCCTGGAAGAAATGATCGAAGATTTTAGAAAGGTCCTTATCTGCTATCCCTGTGCCTGTATCCGTTACAGATACGGATATGGCCGGGCCGGCACTATCCGGCATCATCGTCCTTTCAATCTTTACAGTGATACTTCCCATTTCCGGGGTGAACTTAAACGCGTTTGATAACAGGTTATTCATCACCATACCAAATTTATCTTTGTCGAGATAAAGCCAGAGTTCAGTAGCGCAAATTCTTTGAAAGACAATATTTTTGTTAACCGCCAATTCATGGAAAGGGCGGCACAACGCTTCGGTAAATTCATTGATATCGCAGTAGTTTAAATGAAGCGCTTCTTCATTCAGTTCAAGGCGACGAAAGTTCAGCAACTGGTTCACCAGGTTCAGCAAAGATTGTGCATTCCGGTATATTCCGGTCAGCTGGGTTTTAAGCAGGATATCCCCGGTGTTTTTTAAGATCACTTCAAGCGGGGTAAGGATCAATGTAAGCGGGGTTTTTAGCTCATGGCTCATATTGGTGAAAAAGCTGAATTTCATTTCATCCAGTTTTTGCTGTTGTATTTTTAACTGTTTTATCCTGTTTTTTCTGATGTACCTGGAAATAATGAAGTATATCAATCCAAGACCGGATATGGAATATAGTACGATCATAAACGGGGTTTTCCACCAGGGAGCAAGCACGGTGATTTTCAGCGTTGTCATTTTGCCGCCCCAATTCCCGCTATTGTTTGCGGCCCGGATTTTCAACAGGTACGTTCCGGGAGCAAGGTTAGTATACGTGGCCCTGCCAACTCCATCGGGTGCAACTACCTCATGCCAACTGTTGTCGACACCATCCAGAAAATACCGGTAATAAGTTTGAGATGGATTTACATAATTGAGCGCTGAGAAACCGATACTGATAAAATTCTGGTCGTGTTTCAATATAATTGATGCCGATGCTGTGATCGATTTTTGAAGGATTTTGTTCCCTTCATACACATCTCCTGGTTTAATCAGCTTGCCAAAAACCTGTAGGTCAATAAATATTGGATCAAGATTATTCCCGGTCACAAAAGTTTGCCGTAACTCAGTCTTATTAAAGCCATCGATCCCGCCCAACAACAGCGATCCTTCCCTGGTCATAAATGATGAGCGCTGCACAAATTCATTGTTGATCACCCCGTCATAACGGTTGAAATTGGTAAAGCTGCAATGGATCCTGTTAGCAGTGCTGCTAACCTGGATATGCGAAACACCATTGGAGGTAGAAACCCAAATTGTTTTTTGGGTATCTTCTGTAATCGACTTGATGGTATTGTTGACCAGGCCATCATCGGTATGAAAACTAAGCAATTTCTTCCTTTTGCCGTCCCACACGTTTAACCCATCCTGCGTCCCGAACCATAATAACCCTCTGCTATCTGACAGCAGGCAGCTATACTGCCGGTTATTGTGATTTAACATACCGGCCCCGTAATGATGATCGATCATTTGGAGTTCCTTATTACCGGTGTTATAGATAAATAAGCCGCCATTCGAAATGCCAAGGAGGCTTCCATTATACGAAACAACCTGCTGTATTGAATTCAACTTGTCCTGATTTCCTTTTTTGGCAGGGACGCTGTTGCATTTACCTGTGGCCTGAGAAAATTCAAGAAGGCCTGTGCCATCGGTACAAAGAAAAATACGCCCGTCTGTGGTTTGCAATACACTATTCAGGTTTCCTACAGGGTAATGCCTGATATCGTTAGCTGAGAGGATGAACAAGCCTTTGTCTGTAGATATCCAGATATTTCCGTCATGGTCAGTGAACATGGCTTTGCAGTTTGTCCCGCTGAAAACCGGCGAATAAAGCGTTAATCTTTCCGTTTTATCAGAATAGCGAAATATTCCCTTATCGGTACCGACGAGGAGCTCCCCGGCTTTATCTTCCGCGAAAGCGGTAACATACAATTCCTGGTTTTCGGACAGTGGAAACAGAGATTTACCGACGTTTCTGAACCGGAAACGATCAGGGTGATAATACAGCAGCCCCTTATTCAGGGTGCCCAGCCAAAGGCCGCCCTGCAGGTCAAAAAACAGGTTGCTGACTTCAATGTCAATCAGCCGGCCATCAACCAGGTGAAGTGTCGGGCTGAATTTGATGTTCTTCAGCCCCGGGTCCATCATCCACAGCCCCTTTCTGCAGCTTACCACAATTTCCTCTGTCGGGCCGATAGACAGGGAGTTGAGCCAGTAATCTGTTTCGATCACTTTCTCCCATCTTTTCCGGGTTGGGTTAAGTACCAGCATAATACCCCGTGTACCGTTTCTTAATAGGTAAAGCGTATGATTGCCCGGAACAACATATAAGGTGTTCATATAGGAGTTTGATAATTGCCCTTCCAGCGTATTCTGCCTGTCTACCATCTTTTTAGTGGCGATATCATAAATCGCTGCCAGGCCGGAGCGATAGAAAACATACAACATACTATCCAGTACAGCAATGTCATAAACCGGGTCGGGAGATTTTACAGAAGACCTTATTTCCTGTAAAAAAGTCATAGTTTTCCCGGAGGCCTGGCTGCGGTAGAGTAATTTTCCTGAAACGGTAACCATCCATAAACTTTTACCGGCATCCATGAAAAAATCGGATATCGGTTCTGAAACCCCAAGTGACGCCAATACTGTTTCAGGATGTTCTTCGTAACGTTCCGTACTCAGGTCAATCAGCATCAATTTTCCGCGTGTTTTGATCCAAAGCCGTTTTTGATCTTCGACGTAAACATGATGGAAACCAACGTAGCCGGGGAGGGGGTAAGTATGCTCGTCGTTGATATGGATATATTGAAATGATGTCCCGTTGTACAGGTTAACCATTCCCTCGGTCACGATGGCGATCCTGCCATCGGGTAATTGGTTAATAGCCCGAACGCTGTTTTCAGAAAGCCCGTTACTGCTTTCAATTGGGGTAAAAGCACGGAATTGCTGGGCAAATACGCCATGCCCTATCAATAACGCTATAAAGAAACAAAATACTCTCACATCAATCTGTTTAGTCCTGGCTTCCGAATCAAGCCCGGTTAAATCGGTTAATCCTTTTTAAATATACGCATATCGCTACATACAATAAGGCCGTGTCGCGATCCGCGCCGGCCTTATTGTATGTAGCGAGCTGGCAGGAACAGTTATAAATAGCTCCTGCTTTCGGTGTTGATCTATATTTTCACAGCCATAGCTGCTCCTTTGTAATTGATCACCTTGTCGGCCTGTTTACTTAACTGTGCCCCTGTACCTTTGTCCCCGTTCACCAGTATGATATTGAATTTTCTGTTAACGAGAGAGCCTGCAAAATCCCCTTTCTTTTTTCCAATTGTGAGGGTCCGGGATTTATTGTCCCAATGGAACGGGATCTCTGTATATTTTCCGGCTTCATAATTATAGTTGTCATTTTCATCCTCATATAAGGTAAAATCGCCGTCTGCGCCAGGGTAGACCCTGATCTCCAGGTTATCCCATTTTTTTTCTTCAGCAAACTGAACCTTAGGCCCCCATGGCAAAATTGTCCCTGCCTTTACATATAACGGCAGGGTCTCGATGGGGGTAACAGTAGTTATGGATTTGCCGCCATCTTCAGTTTTACCGGTCCAGAAATCATACCATAAAGTACCGGCCGGAAGGTAAACTGCCTGCTCTTGCTGCCCCGCTTTTGTTACCGGTGAAACCATCAACGATTTTCCGAACATATACTGGTTGCCAATATCATATACCTGTTTGTCCTGTTCAAAATCCATAAACAAAGCCCGCATAATGGATCCCGAGTGATGGGTCACATTCCAGGCCGTGGCATAGAGATAAGGCAAAAGACTATAGCGCAGGTTAATGAATTTTGCCAAAACGTCGTAAGTTTTATCGCCAGGTTGTCCAAACTGGTATATCTCCCTTGGAATGTCGGTTCCATGTGACCTCATCATTGGAGTAAATGCAGCAAATTGCAACCAGCGCGTATACAGTTCCTGAAATTCGGGATTTTTAGCACTCCCGCCCTGATTGAAAGCACCCGCGAAGAAGCCGCCTATATCCGCGTTCCAATAAGGAATACCGCTGAGTGAAAAATTCAATGCTGCCGGAACCTGCCTTTGAAGCGTAGGCCAGGTGGAGACAACATCGCCGCTCCAGGTGTTAGCGGCGTAGCGCTGCTGCCCGGCAAATGCGGAACGCGTGAAAATGGTTACACGCTTGGCAGATGTAGTTTTACGCTGACTGTCATAGATCCCGCCGACATGTTCTAAGGGGAATGCGTTGATGACACTTCTGAAAGATCCGAGATAGGTAGACTGGTCGAAGTCTTTATCTTTAATATTAATATGATCAGGTTCGGTTGAATCTAACCACCATCCGTCTGTACCAAGCGAGAAAACTCCCTTATTCAGATAATCCCAATAAATAGCGTGACTTGCAGGATTATAAGGGTCATAAGGCTTTGCACCGCTTTGCGGGGGCCAGGTATCGAAGTTGATCAGCATGTTTTTCTCCTTAAATTCCGAGTATTGTTTGGTCAATGGCCCAAAGCCCGGCCATACAACAATAAAGAGGTGTGCCTTTAATTGATGAACTTTATCAACCATACCTTTTGGGTCGGGGTAGGTAACCGGGTCAAATGACATGGAATTCCACAAACTGTCTTTTCCCCAGTATTGCCAGTCCTGTACAATACCATCCAGCGGTACCTTCAGGTCGCGGTATTTTTTTACAACGCTGAGTAATTCATCCTGTGTTTTATACCTTTCTTTAGACTGGTGATAGCCATAAACCCACAAAGGCATTAAAGGAGCCTGCCCGGTGAGGTCTCGCATTTGTGCTACTACGCCATCGCCGCTGCCTCCCCACATAAAATAATAATCTGAGCAGTCTCCGATCTCAGAATCAAATGAGGTTTCCTGTTTATTATCGGTAAAGGTGGTAGGCGAATAATTGTCCCAGAATACCCCGTATCCTTTAACAGATTGTATAAAAGGGATACAGACTTTAGTATTCTGATTTGAAAGGTATATTTTCTGATTGCGCTGGTTCATTTTTCCGTTCTGCTGCTGCCCGAGGCCATAGATCACTTCGTCTTTTCCCAACATAAAGGCCTGCCTTACCGAATAAGTGTTTTTATCTGCGTCCTTTGTCACCGTGAACTGAGTGCCATAATCTTTTTCAGTAAAAAAGGGGAGGCCCTGTAAATCTGAAAATGAAACCTTACCTGTTTTTAAATTTAAATCGACCTGTAAAGAAGTGCTTTTTAGATGTACGGTATTGTTTTCTTCGTTGATCGCCAATTCGGTGTGCTCCGGACTTTTGATCACGGACAGGCTTTGTTTTTTTAAGGAAGATTCTTCCGGCGATTTAACGATCCTGACAATCGAAGGCGAAAAAAACTGGACTTCAATGTCCATGGATTGTACATTAGCCTTTACCCCGAGTTTTGTTTTTTGAAAGTCCTGCGCAAATGTTTGCGCGGCAAGGAACAGGAGCATAACAGCACCTATGAATTTAGTCCTCATACTTTAGATGAATATTGATTTGAAAAATGGTTTACAGTGCCGGTAAATGTAAATGACCGCAGGTTATGCTAAGCTATAACGGTGTTGAAAGAAATAACACTCACGTTGAAATATGTGGGCTTAGAAAGCCTTACAAAGTGTTGATGACAACATTCATCGGCTACCCTGACGCAAACAGAGATAATTTCAAAACAATCCTATCTTGCAGATAAAGGGGCCGAACCGCAAAAAAAGCAATATGTTACATTGTATGCTGATGACAAGAGGATTTATCACTGCCTGCACATTCTGCATTATGTTAATATGGTGGTGGCATACAAACACCCTTCACCACAATTTATATTGCGCTACTTTTTAATTCAATGCTCGGTTTGGGGAAAATATAAAGTTGTTTACAATAACTTAAAGATTCCTTATCGCTGGCTCAAAACTCGGTTTAATAATTTTGCCCGTATCCAACAGTGGGTATAGATGACCGGTAAAATTAATACGATATTGAATGAGCGGGAAATCCTGGACAGATTGAAAGATCAGGACCAAAGCGCTTTTACGATCATCTATAACACTTACTCCAAAAAAATTTACCG
>NZ_DASVOB010000604.1:0-1906 GCF_036383575.1 Mucilaginibacter sp. | reverse complement strand
AGGGCTTTATCAACGTCTTTATGGTTTTCGTAGTAGTATTGTATGGCGTTGAAATAGTATGGTTTGCGGTCGCCTTTCATCAGCTCATCAATATTGGCTGTGATTTTGGCGTCGTCATCAGTTTCCATGTGGATATAGGCCGCGGTTTTGTCCCAAACCAAAACAAGGTCGGTTGATTTGGTAGTTGTATTAACAAAAGCCATAGTAAACGTTTCGCGTTTTTCGCTCACGCGGATTGGCTTGATATTAAAACGCAGAAAATCCTGGTCTTGCTTGTAACTATAAGCGCCCCATTGTTTTACCACTTTATTAAGGATGATAGTCCATTCGCCTTTAGTTGGGATGCTGAATAGCGAATAAGTGCCTGCAGGTATAGGGTTACCTTCAATAACAACTTTTTCGGTAAAGGTGATGGTTGTTGCCGCGTTGGCACCGGTGCGCCAAACTTCGCCGTAAGGGATAATGCCCCCGAATATTTTGCGGTCTTTAACATTTGGACGGGAATAAGTGATGGTTATTTTCCCTAATCCGAAATCCTGGATGATGGTTTGAGTTGAGCTGGCCTCAGGTATGCGAGGTATCTGAGCGTATGACTTTGAGCTAAAACAACAGCACACTATCAGCATACTGAACAGGAGTACGTAGGTTTTTTTCATGATTATAGTTTTCGAATCTAAGATACCAAATGTTTTAATGCGGATATTATTGTGTATGACCTAAAAATATTTTCAAGGTTTAGAAGCCTTAATACAAATACGTAATAAATGAAGGCCGCGTTACTGCAAAGTTAAAATTGCCAGCGCTTTATTACCTTTGCACCCATGATTGACGTTATATTAAAGAAGGGTAAAGAAAAAGCCGTACTGCAAAGGCATCCCTGGGTATTTTCAGGGGCGATTGAAAAAGTAAAGGGCAAACCTGCCAATGGCGATGTGGTTCGCTTAGTGAATACACAAGGCGAATTTATGGCCTATGGCTTTTATAACGATCAATCGCGGGTTACTTTGCGTTTACTGGAGTGGAATAAGGATGCGCAGGTTAATGAAGCCTGGTTTCGTGAAAAAGTAGCCACTGCTGTTAAAAGCCGTGCTAACATATTGGCTAACGGTACCAATACCTGTCGTTTAATTTTTAGTGAATCGGATTATCTGCCGGGGCTAATTGTTGATAAATATGCCGGCCATTTGGCAGTGCAGGTACTTACCTCGGGTATTCAAAATGTAATGCCTGTTATTATTGATGAACTAAAAAAATTGCTCAATCCCGAAAGTATTTCGGATAAAAGTGATAATGCTTCACGTGCCCACGAAGGGCTGCCCGAAGCTGAGAATAAAGTACTTGCTGGCAGTCCGCCGCCTGAGCTGGTTGAGGTGTTAGAAAACAATGTTATTTACGGTATCAATATCACCGAAGGCCAAAAATCCGGCTTTTATTGCGATCAGCGCGATAATCGTCATGTGTTGGCTGTACATACTAAAGATAAAAAGGTACTGGACTGCTTTTGTTATACCGGCGGCTTTACGTTGAACAGCCTTAAAGAAGGCGCCGCATCAGTAACCAGTGTAGACAGCTCGGCGTTAGCTATTGAAACGCTGGCCGAAAATATCAGGCTGAATAAACTGGATGCAACCAAACATATAGCCATTAAATCCGACGTGAATGTTCAGCTTCGTAAATTCAGGGATGAGGGTGAAAAGTTTGATGTTATTGTACTGGATCCGCCTAAATATGCGCCATCGCGCTCGGCATTAACCCGTGCTTCACGTGCCTATAAAGATCTGAACCGTTTAGGTATGCTGCTCCTTAACGAGGGTGGTTTGCTGGCTACCTATTCCTGCTCGGGTGCAATGGATATGGAAACTTTTAAACAAGTGATTGCCTGGGCCGCGCTTGATGCCGGTAAGCA
>NZ_DASVOB010000603.1:0-1828 GCF_036383575.1 Mucilaginibacter sp. | reverse complement strand
CTACATCGGATAAGGTTTTGATATATCCGAGTCCACGGACAATATAGCCGGCACCGTTCATCTCAAACTTGCGGCCGCCCACATCATTGTTATTGCTTTTTACCGCTTTCAAAACCTGCGATAGGGGGATATTATAGTAATTGAGCTTATGCGGATCGATAGTAACCTGGTATTGCTTTTCAAAGCCACCAAAAGAGGCCACTTCACTAACACCCGGCACGGTTTGCAGCCCCAGCTTTACATACCAGTCCTGCAAGGCACGTTGCTCGCCCAGATCCATGCTTTTGGCATCCAGTGTATACCATAGAATATGGCCCACTCCTGTACCATCCGGCCCAAGGGTTGGCGTAATGCCTTTTGGTAATAAGCGCTGTGCGTAATTTAACCTTTCCAATACCCGGCTGCGTGCCCAGTATATATCGGCTTTATCTTCAAAAACGATATAGACGAAGCTCATCCCGAACATGGAAGTGGCACGGATAGCTTTTACCTTTGGGATACCTTGCAGGTTACTCACCAATGGGTAAGTCACCTGGTCTTCCATAATTTGCGGACTGCGGCCCTGCCACTCAGTAAATACGATCACCTGATTTTCTGATAGATCGGGGATAGCATCGATGGGGTTTTCTTTAACCGCGTAGATGCCCCACGCAAAAAGAGCGGCCGCAATCAGGAGAACGATATACCTGTTTTTTAAGGACAGGGAAATGAGTTGATTAATCATCGTAATAGGTTTAATAAGGCCGGAACCGGAGCCCCGGCCTTAAATAAATTACATTTTCATTTTCATGGAATCCGCTTTCTTTTTAGCTGGTTCTTTTTTAACCAGCGTCATGCCACATTTAGGGCATTTGCCGGGTTTATCGCTCAACACTTCAGGATGCATGGTACAGGTATACTCTACTTTTGCAGGTTTTACTTTTTTTGTTTTAGTGGTATCAGATACCGCTGTGGTTGAATGTGAAGCAAAAACAGTTGCGGTTGAAAACAGGATGGCTACAGCCATTAACGTTACTTTTTTCATGAATTTTAATTGATTATGGTTTGATGATTAATTGCACGTTTAAAATCAGGCAGGGTCTACTTTTGACAGGTAATAATTGATGCTATATTGTTGATGAATAGCGTCGTAACCCAAAAGGTCGCTGTCTGTCCTGAACCGGGTATCCAGCACCTCAAATGCCTGGCCATTTTTATATACCTTCTTTAAGTTTTCCAAGGTAAGCAGGTAAACTTTGTCGGAGCCCTTTACACTGAAATAATGGGTGATGATCGGTTTGAAAAGGTTAAGCTTATCTCCGGCTCGTTGACGCTCGTAAATAATAATAGCGCCGCGTTCCAAAACCTTAAAATCAGAAATGCGAAGATGTTTTATGGCAACAGGTGAATCCTGGGCTAAAGTAATATTTGAAGTATGAAGGTTGCTGGCTTGCACTAATGATCTTGATAAAAGAAGGGCAAGTAATATGATTGAAAATTTGAGCGTTTTCATTTTTTAGAATATAATATGTAGCCACTGAAATTGTTCAGCAACAAATTGATGGATAGAAAATATTGATTAATAAATAAAATAGCCTAATTCGCCCGAAAGGCAATTAAACAATAGAAGAGAAGTACCGGAGGTATTAAATTCTGTAGTTAGAATAGAGGATGTAAAGCGGGGCACGCCGGACAGGAGGGGCTTGACTGTTGTAGGCGCTTACCTCTTTTAAAGTAATACTTTCCAGCGAAGCAGGAACGAAAAATACAGGGATAATTAAAGCAAATGAGTTTTTTAAACTCAAACCGGTTTGGGCCGAGACGTGATTGTCTTTTACTTTAATATTTG
>NZ_DASVOB010000602.1:0-16589 GCF_036383575.1 Mucilaginibacter sp. | reverse complement strand
GGCAATAGATAAGCGTATTTTGAAACAGTTTTTCCCAATCGGTGTACCATGTTGAGGATTAGTTTCAAGAATGTCAAGCAAATCGGCAAAATCCGTCTTTAACGATTGGTGTTTTTTGGCAAGCCGTTTTAATTCTTTGCTGAAACTTGCAGTTGGGATAATATTAAAGCTCATCGAGTAATTCTCTTGCAGTCTTTAATTTTATTTTTCCTTCCTGATGTAATTTGATTTCATGAAAGGCTTCTTCAAGATCGGCTTTAAATTTCTTTTTGACAGGAGATTCCTTGGAGCTTTCAGAACTTATAACCTTAACTTTCCCACCCAATTTTGAAATGACTTTCAAAATCATTTCAGCATCTTTTTCTTTCAATTTCACTTCAGCGGTTATCATAAGTAATTATTTAAAATAAAGATAAAGAAATTATATAAAATAAAACGGCTTGTTAAAGGAGCAGTTGCATTTTATTAGTCTCACTTCCTTATTGATCTGCACCCTTAATGACATTTTTTTTAACTGGTTAGTCTCGCCTATTTAACTCTTTCATGCCAGCCTTTAGGCTCAAAAAGCTATATTTGGGCATGAAGGCAATCAACATTATCAAGGATTCAGCTAATATCGGAGTCGGGATTTTATCAGCAGCTTTTGGTCTTAAAGGCTTTTTATTATCCAGTCATTTTATTGATGGAGGCGCAACCGGGGTATCCATGCTGATATTTGATATAACTTCCATACCCATATCCATATTGATCTTCGTGATCAATGTTCCGTTCTTATGGATCGGTTACCGGAAGCTTGGTCTTTGGTTCGCGATAAAAAGCACAATTGCTATAGCCTTATTATCTCTTTGCCTCGCGGTGGTTAGCTTTCCCGACGTTACTCATGATAAACTACTTACCGCGGTATTTGGCGGGGTATTTATTGGCACAGGCAGCGGGTTGGCTATGCGTGGAGGAGCTGTTCTTGATGGTACCGAAATAGCGGCTGTATTGGTAAGTAAAAAAACGCAACTGCTTAAAGTGAGCGATTTTATTTTGCTACTCAATGTTTTGATATTTGGGGTTGCGGCATCGGTATTGGGTGTTGAACCGGCCATGTATTCGATATTAACCTATATGGCCGCTGCCAAAATGATCGATTTCTTATTGAATGGTATTGAGCAATATTCGGGCGTTACGGTGATCTCTACCAAGAGCGACGCTATTAGGCGTGCCATAACAGTTACCCTTGGCCGCGGGGTTACTATTTACCAGGGTAAAAGCGGATACGGTAAAGACGGCCATGTAAACGATCCCCGCGATATTGTGTTCACTGTAGCTACCCGTCTGGAGATCCCATCGTTGAAGCAAACCATCTTGCGGATAGACCCCAAAGCTTTTATTGTGCAGCAAAGTATTGATGATACTACAGGCGGCTTGTTAAAGCGGAAGAAATTACATTAATAAGCAGAAAGCTTTTTGCTTCGAAATAGTCTTTAGCTTTCGGCTCAAAGAACGCTTATCGGGTGCTTATGCTCATCAATAGCAACAAAAGTAAAAGTACCTGTGATGGCTTTTTCGCGTACAAAGGAATACATTTCTTCAATATAAATCTCAACCGAAACTTTGAGGCTGGTATTGCCGATGTGGGCTATGCTGCCAACAAGTTCGATGATAGTACCTGCAGGGATAGGGCGTTTAAAGTCGATCCTGTCTGATGATACAGTGACCATTCTTTTACGGGTGAAGCGTGTTGCTGTAATAAAAGCTACTTCATCCATCATGGCCATTGCCGAACCACCGAAAAGCGTATCATAATGATTGGTGTCACTCGGGAATACCGTTTTAAATATCCGCGACTCCGATTCTTTAATTCGCTCTTCAGTTGTCATAATCGTATGGTGTATTAATAAATAAGGCTTTCCTGTAGTAAAGGACAGCCTTTGTATTTTTAGTTTGTTTTATAAACGGGTATTATCTCAATTTACCCCACTTCAAATAAGTAGCGCCCCACGAAAACCCTGCGCCAAATGCTGTCAGGATCATGTTGTCGTTCTCTTTGAAATCTTCTTTATAATCCCACAAGGCCAGCGGAATGGTAGCAGCCGTAGTATTACCATAACGGTCGATATTGATCTTAACACGGCTTTCAGGTAAGCCCAAAGCATCGCCTACAGCATGGATAATACGGTAATTAGCCTGGTGGGGGATCAGCCAGTTGATATCGTTTATGGTAAGGTTATTACGTTGCAGTACAGATGTGCAGCTTTCAGTCATGCCTTTGATAGCAGCTTTAAAAACTACTCTTCCATCTTGGCGGATGTAGTGCAATTTACCGTCGAGGGTTTCTTCGGAAGCCGGGTTCATCGAGCCGCCGCCGGGTACATACAAATGCTCCCTGCCGTGCCCATCTGTTTTAAATACGCTGTCGATAACGCCAACATCCTCGGTTGAAGGTTCAAGCAATACCGCACCGGCTCCATCGCCAAAAAGGATACAGGTATTACGGTCGGCGTAGTTTACAATGGCGCTGTTTTGATCGGCACCGATAACTATTACTTTTTTATAACGATTGCTTTCAACCAGACTTGAGCCAAGAGTGAAGGCATAAAGGAAACCACTGCAAGCGGCATTAACATCAGATGCCCAGGCATTGTTTAAGCCGCATTTGTCACAAACAATACTGGCGGTAGAGATGAGCAGGTAGTCGGGGGTTGAGGTAGCTACAATAACGCAATCTATTTCAGAGGGATCAATTTTGGCATTTTCAAGTAAACTTTTTACTGCAAAGGCCGCCATATCCGACGTAGCCATTGACCTGTCGACAAGGATCCTTCTTTCTTTGATCCCGGTACGCGAAATTATCCAGTCGCTGTTAGTTTCAACCATTTTTTCTAAATCGCTGTTAGTTAAAATGTTGTCAGGAACATAGCCGCCTACACCGGTGATCACCGCACTGCTTTTTAATGCCATAAGTATTATCTATTCTCAAAAAAACATGCAAAGATAGGGAAATTTGCGGGTTTAAGCCTGTCATCCAACTGTATGTTTATATAATAGGTTGTTTTCCCGCTGCAATAATTTGCTGTTTGTCGACACAAAAAGGCAACTAAGCGACACATGTTTCAACACTTACTGTGCCGCTTTTACTTTTGAATCAACAGATTAGATTAAACTTAAAAGGAGAACATACAATGGAAAGAAAGAACTTTTTAAAAAGCCTGGTGATCGGTGCGGTGTCATCGTCGGTGTTGGTTGAAGCCTGCAAAAAGGATACCGATACTGCCACAACTACAACTACTACTTCAGGAAGTTCCTCTTCCGGAAGCACTTCTGGTTCAACTGATTCAAGCAGCTGCAGTGTTGTGCCTACAGAAACTGAAGGGCCTTATCCAACAAAATCACCTGCATCTTATGTGAGGAGTGATATTACCGATGGCCGTACCGGGTATAAGCTTACGGTGAACATTACAATAAAAAACAGTAATAGTAGCTGCGCCGCGCTTTCGTCTGCATTGGTTGATATCTGGCATTGCGATGCGGAAGGAAATTATTCAGAATATGGTGGCAGTGGTACCCAATCAACAAATTATACCACGGTGCACTTTTTACGCGGCAGGCAAACTACCGATTCAAATGGTCTGGTAACTTTTACTTCCATATTTCCGGGCTGGTATACCGGCAGGGCTACGCATATCCATGTGCATGTGTATAACTCGTCGGGTACATCATTGAAGGTGACACAGATTGCTTTCCCCGAAGGTACAGGTACGGCGTTAGCTGCCGTTAGCGGTTACAGCAAAGGTATGAGCGGTTATACCTACAATGCCAGCGACGGTGTATTTAGCGATGGTTATACGCTTGAGCTTGCTACCGTAACCGGTAGTACCACCGCCGGCTTTGTTTTAGCTATCAGTTTGAGCGTACCTGCCTAAAATTTTCATTTTGTTTTGTAACAGGGCGCCGGCCGGTGTCGGTGCCTTGTTTTTTAAATCATAATATGCAAAAACGTGTGATCATTTTGTGTTATCGTAAGATCATCGATGCCCGGTCGGTTAAACAATGGGATAAGCTGGTTTTTGAAAGCACTTATCTGGAATTTAAAATGCAGGCCCAGAATTTTAGCCATGGAACCGCCTATACTTCCTATGCCGAATTAATGAGGAACGTGCCCAATGCCCAACGTATAACAGGCATGGTTACGCCGTCGGTTACAGGTTACGTTCAGCAGCTTGGCAGTATCATGCCCGATATTTTAAACAATATTGGCAGGCGGTTTCTTACGTTCAGCAGGTTTCAGCTGGAGATCATCAATTCGGATATTAATGATAAGGATAAACACCAGGTTGCCATTAACTTTTATTCCGAACCACTGATCTGGCATGATACCATAGATAATTACCTGCTCTTATCAGTTCATTCGCCCGAAAATCAATCATCTGCCGAAAATAATAGCATATCTACCAACCTTATGCAATTGCAGCCGTATATAAACATTAGTTCGTTACAGTATCACAATTAAACATGGAAAAGATCTCACCGGGACAAATACATTTGGCCGACCAAAGAGGCTTTACGAAAAGTAATACCCTGAGGCGTTACAGTAATTTTAATTATGGTGATTATTTTAATAAACATCGCACGCCCTTTGGTCGGCTGGAGGTATGGAATGATGAAATGCTGGCAGGTGGTAATTCAACCACTGTTACCGTAAAAAACTCATGCTGGATTGTTTTAATACCGGTAACCGGCGAAGTGTTGCTAAAAAGGTTAAACGGAGATATCAGGTTGATTGATGTTGGGGAGGTTTTTGTAGGTTATGCAATTGCCGGTGAGGTACTTGAATTGGCCAACCTTTATAAAAGCGACTGGATCAATTACCTCTATCTGCAGTTAAAAGATAATAAGGATGTAAATGTACCGCGTGATGAGGTTTTTAAGTTTGATTTTGCCGGCAGGCAAAATGAACTGATCGATCTGGTTCCAGGCTGCAGAAACCACCCGTTTCGTTTGCACCTCGGTGTGTTTGGTGGAAGGAAAGATGCGCTTTATCAACTTCAAAGCAAATCATTATTTTACGGATTTGTGCTTGCCGGAGCGTTTGAACTACAAGGCCGCCTGATGCATGAACGTGATGGCCTGGCGCTATGGGAGTTGGAGGAAGCCGATCTGGAAGCGCTAAGTAATAATGCGGTAATTGTGATATTGGAAATGTTGCAGTGATTTTTGTAGAGGCTGTATCATAAATCAAATTGACCACCCTTGGCGTTGTGTTACCTATGAATTGAAATTTAGCCGATAATATTTATACAAAAGAGGGTTAACATGTTTTCTTGGAGAAATACACCCAATTAATTGATTATTAAGTGTATAGTATAATGTTAACCCCGAATTGTGTTAACCCTGTTACCCCCCTTTTGTTAGTAGAATCAATACAGCCTCCTAAAGTGCTGATCGGGTTTCAAAATCAAGGAAATATCTCACAAGTTGTTATGAGATATTTCCTTGACTCAGATCTTTACCATTTAAACAAACATACCACCCGAAGCCTCAATACGTTGAGCGTTTACCCAGCGGGCATCTTCGGTACAAAGGAAAGCTACCACACCACCAATATCTTCGGCAACGCCCGGCCTGCCTAAGGCTGTTATACTGCTCACCATTTTCTGTGTCTCTTCACTGTTACGCAGGTGGCCGCCACCAAAATCAGTCATGATGGCACCGGGGGCAACTACGTTAGCCCTGATACCTCTTGCTCCAAGTTCTTTAGCCAAATAACGGGTGAAAACCTCTACCGCCCCTTTCATTGAAGCGTAGGCCGAAGAGCGGGGAACCGATACACGGGTCAATCCGGACGAAACATTCACAATGCCGCCGCCATCGTTTATCAACGGGATCAGCTTTTGAGTTAAAAAGTATACACCCTTAAAGTGCACATTCAGGAGGTCGTCAAAAAACTCTTCTGTAACATCAGGGATAGCGTTGTAGCCACCTTGCCCGGCATTATTGATCAGGAAATCAATATGATTGGTTTTAAATTTATCAGTTAATACTTCGCGGAGTTTTTCTGCAAAGGGGGCGAAGCTTTTAATTACTCCTGTATTTAGTTGTAACGCTGCCGCTTTTGCGCCACTTTGTTCAATTAAGTTAACAACTTTTGCCGCTTCATCAGCATTGGTGTTATAGGTTAATATAACGTCGATGCCTTTTTCGGCAAGCCTTAAGGCCATATCCCTGCCTAATCCGCGGCTGCCGCCGGTTACTATAGCAATCTTATTTTTGTTTTCCATTTTCTTTTGATTTATAGTACAAAAGTAAAACAGATGGGAAGCGAAGTGTTTGAATAAATCAATCCATTGTTTGCAAAATTCAAATAATGGTTAGACAGGCTTGTTTGATTTCAATAACCATACAACTGCGGTTTAAATCTTTTGGCCAAATGGCCGGTTGCTTTCTTTAAGTCGATATCTGCCACAATTATACCTATTGTTCCATAGGCCTGGTAAACTAAACAGGTACCATCCGGTGCAATAACCGAACTTGCCGACTCTGGATAAAGTGAACCATAGTTAGAGCTGGCGAAATAAATGGTGTTTTCCAAAGCGCGCATCATCATGGCCTTTTCATAATAAGGGTTGGCCATACTGCCCCATTCGGTGAGCAGCACGCCTTCGGTATTACTGCCCGAAAAATGCGGGTGAAAAACAATATGTGCGCCATTGCGCGCCGCCCATCTTACCGATTCAGGATACCGAAAACCTTCGTGGCAAATGACAACGCCAAATTTTAAACCATTAACTTCAAAAATATTTCTTTGGGTACCCGGAACCCAGATCGTATCTTCCGACGGATCTAACTGGTTTTTGGTTTGATAGCCAAGTATTTCTCCGGTTTGGGATACTACATGGGCAATGTTCAAGAGCCCGTCCTCACCATACCAATCCATAGGCATTATTACGGCTATCTTATTTTCAGCGGCCATCCAGCATACTTCATTCAATGCCGATTGCAATACCGCTGGCGACGTTGGTTCCGGATCGGCTATCATACCTGGGTACCCCGGTATGTATGATTCAGGGAAGCAAATAACCTCGGCCTTCTGCGCTGCAGCTTCTTTCATCAGCTTTTCAGCTTGCAGTAAACCGTCATTAATTGATTTCGGAAAAGGGGGAGTGGCTATGGCTATTTTCATGTGTTGCGATCTATAATGCTAAATTAAAGGTTTGTATTCACCTGTGGTTAACATTGTCCTTTCATGTGTCAATTTTTATTTCAACGTCATAGTTGGCTAATATTTATAAAAATATCATTGTACATTTGTTATGGAGATCCTCTCCAAACTCATAAATCATCATTCACAAACTACTTAACATTTACTACTATGATTGAAACTAAAGCGTATGCCGCGCAAGATGAAAACACGCCGCTTGCCCCCTGGACTTTTGACAGGCGTGAAGTTGGTGCTCATGATGTGCAGTTTGATATTCTGTACTGCGGCGTTTGCCACTCCGATTTGCACCAGATCAAAAATGACTGGTTCCCCGGTATTTTTCCAATGGTGCCAGGCCACGAAATTGTTGGCCGCGTAGTTAAAGTTGGCGAGCATGTAAAAGGTTTTAAAGTTGGTGACCTCGCTGCTACCGGCTGCCTGGTTGACTCATGCCGTGTGTGCGAAAACTGTAAACGCGATCTGGAGCAATATTGCCTCAATGGCAGCTCACAAACGTATAACGGCCTTGAACAGGATCATAAAACACCTACCTACGGTGGCTACTCAAATACCATTGTTGTTAATGAGGATTTTGTGCTGCACCTTAAAGAAGGTGTTGATCTTGCCGCTGTATCTCCATTGCTGTGTGCCGGTATCACCACTTACTCGCCGTTAAGGCACTGGAAAGTTGGCAAAGGCCATAAATTGGCTGTGCTTGGCTTAGGTGGGTTAGGCCATATGGCTGTTAAATTCGGCGTAGCCTTTGGTGCCGATGTTACGGTATTAAGTACATCGCCTAAAAAAGAAGAAGACGCTAAGAAATTAGGCGCTCACCACTTTGTAGTTACTACGGATCTTGAACAGGTTAAAGCCGCTAAAAACTCGTTCGATTTTATCCTGGATACTGTATCTGCCGAGCATGACTTTAACATGTACCTGTCATTGCTGCGTACTGATGGCGTTCATATCTGCGTGGGCGTTCCTCCGAAACCAGCCGAGATCGCTGCTTTTAGTTTGTTA
Source organism: Mucilaginibacter sp. (assembly GCF_036383575.1). GTDB lineage: Bacteria > Bacteroidota > Bacteroidia > Sphingobacteriales > Sphingobacteriaceae > Mucilaginibacter. The sequence goes on along the minus strand of NZ_DASVOB010000602.1, from coordinate 8,383 downwards.
GGTGGCCGTAAAAGCTTAGCTGGTTCGGGTATTGGCGGTATCAAAGAAACTCAAGAGATGCTTGATTTCTGCGCCGAGAATAACATTGTTTCGGATATTGAAATGATCGATATCAAGGATATACAAACAGCTTATGACCGTATGGAAAAAGGCGATGTACGTTACAGGTTTGTAATTGACATGGCTACGTTATAAACAACGTATTATTTGTTGAGAAAAGGCCGTGCGAAAGCATGGCCTTTTTTGTGCAGGCGTATTTGCACCCTTTAAAAGTCGTTTTAGCCCCTTTGGGTAAGGTATGGTGCTCCTTAAATTTGAGATATAAAATATAAAAAATGATATTATGAGAAACTTAGTATTGTTCATGCACATTTCGCTTGATGGTTTTACTGCACGCGCTGATGGCGCTATGAATTGGATAAAAGTAAGCGATGAAATTTTTGAATATGCCCACGACCGCATTCAGGCAACAGATACCGCCTTATATGGTCGCAAAACTTTTGAAATGATGGATGCCTACTGGCCTACAGCCGCAGATAAGCCTGATGCTTCAAAGCATGATATCGAACACTCCACATGGTACAAGAAAGCGCTTAAGTATGTGGTGTCTGAAAAGGCTGCTCAGCAAGAAACCGATAAAATAAAATTTATTAGTGATGATCTAACGGAACGTATTTTAGACCTAAAAAAACAGGAGGGCGGCGAAATCATTATGTTTGGCAGCCCCGGCCTTGCACGCTATTTAATGGCCGAGGGGCTGGTAGATGAATACTGGTTGTTTGTAAATCCTATTATTCTTGGTGCAGGTATCCCGTTATTTGCCAACGTGGAAATAAAGCTCACACTGAAAAAAAGCACAACTTTGGCTAATAGTGTTGTAGGGCTGCATTATATCAAAGAATAGCAGCGATATACAGTCGCCATAAAAAAATCTGCAATACAAGGCAACGCCAACCTTAAAATGGTAGTAATCATTATGTACACAAAATATCACTACATGAAATTACTATCAAAGTTAACAGCAGCAGCCCTTGTGATAGGAGCCCTGTTTTTTACAAATACGGTAAAAGCGCAAACCACTCCTGCAAATGCGTTCCGTTTAGGTTTAGGAATTGAAACCGGTTTACCCACCGGTGTGGCAAAACTTGGCAGCACCTTTACATTAGGTGGTACAGCCCGTTTGCAATACGGTATAAGCGATAGTTTCGCGCTTACCTATACCATGGGCGGTTATCATTTTTTTCCTAAGAAAAACCCGGTTACAGGTAAACGCTATGGAAGCTATGGCGAAATTCCTATCAAATTTGGTTTCAAGGAGTTCTTTGTGCCCAGTATATATGTTGCCGGCGAAGCTGGTATAGCTTACGAAAAACTGGAACAAGGCTGGGGCCCGCACAGGCTTGACCTTTCGCCGGGTTTAGGCTGGGCCAATAAAACCTGGGATGTAAGCGTACGTTATGAAAACTTTTCGGGTGCTAATCAAGACCACTTTGGTATGGTTGGCCTGCGTTTAGCTTATGGATTTGCCTTGTAATTTGCTTCTTATATTAACTATTAACTAACAGACCCGACTCACCCAGGGTGTGTTAGGTTGACTGACCCTCTTTCGGTTTTCCCGGAGGAGGGTTTTTATTTGCTTTACGGCTTGACGCGTAATTATTTTATCCTGATTTTAGGATCGAAATGCCTAACCCGTTTTTATACTAAATATCACAAGTTTTGCAGCTAACAGAAGATCAGATATACGCCCTTGCGCCCGATGAAGCTTCAAAAAAAGCTGGTCGTGATTTGGCTAATCCGGCCAAGTGGGTAAGCAAAGGCATCAATGAGCAGGCCCTTTGGGGCGAATGCCAGGGCAGCGGTAGCAAACCTTATCAAACCCAGGTTGATCTTAGTGCTATCGCTTTCAAATGTTCCTGCCCCAGTCGTAAGTTTCCCTGTAAGCATGGTTTAGGGCTCATGCTTTTATGCGCCCGGCAGCCGGGGTTATTTGCTACATCGGCTATGCCGGCCTGGGTGAACGATTGGATAAACAAACGTGCCGAAAAAGAAGAAAAGAAAGTTGAAAAAGCAGGAGAAAAGTCTGTAGACGAAAGCGCCCAGGCTAAACGCCAGCAGGCACGTGAGCAAAAAGTAAGCGCGGGCATAACCGAGCTGATGGTTTGGATCAAGGATATTGTACGCGGTGGTATTTTAACCATCCCCGAAAAAACTCCCGCTTACTGGGATAACATGGCCCGCCGCATGGTTGATGCGCAGGCATCAGGGTTGGCAGGTATGGTCAGGAACCTTGCTGGTACCAACTTCTGGAACGAAGGCTGGCAAAGTGCTTTCATGGATAAACTACTTCAATTATATCTTGTGGCCGAAGGTTATAATAACATTCAAAATATCGATCCTGATTTGCAGCAGGACCTGCGTACGACCATAGGTTTTACCACCAACCAGGAAGAGTTGCGGGCACAAACGGGCGTAAGGGATACCTGGCTGGTAATTGGCAAGGAAAGCCGTGATGAACAACAGCTAACTATTGAACAAAACTGGCTTTACGGCTTAAAAACCAATAGCTACGCGCTGGTGCTGCAATTTACGGTTAAAGGACAGATTCTGCCGCTGGCCTTTTCGCCTGGTATGTACCTGGATGCAACGCTGGTGTATTTCCCTTCAACTGTACCTTACCGTGCTATAGTGAAGGACTATAATATAATAAGGCAAACTGATACCTCCGCCGTGCAAACTTTTGCCGGCTGGCAACAGGTAGCCGGTTACGAAACCACATTAAATAGTCGTTTACCTTTCCGGAGCGAAATGCCTGTTGTGGTTACATCGTTAACGCCAGTTTACTATCAAAAACAATGGTGGCTTCAGGATGGCGAAGGCTGCCTTTGCAAAATATCCGCAGCTTATACCAATATCTGGCAACTGGTAGCCATAAGCGGCGGCGACCCGGTAACTATGACGGTAATCGGTAAAGAAAATGAATATCGCCCGCTTGGTGTGTGGCATCAAAATAATTATAAAAGTATCTAATGAGGGCCTGGGAAAGTATTATTAATACCGCTATGCTGGGCACAGATAAACCTGCGCCCGTCATAGCCGACTTGCCTGAAGAGGTCGCTATAATTGCTAATGCGATAGATTCCACAGCAACATTAGATAAGGAAGAGCGGTACCTGCAAAAAGCAGCCGTTATTTACAATTACAGGCAATCGGGCTTTGTCCCTTTTCAAAAAAATGATTTAACGGTTAATAAAGCTGATGAAGAAACGAAGCCTTATTGCCCAGATGTGGCAGATGCTGTTTTGAACGAGATCCTGGCTGAAGATAATGATCCCTTGCTGAAACTATGGTTACAGCAATGTAGCGAAAGAGGGCAGTTACTTTTGCCTGGAGTTCTGCCTGCGATAATGGATAAGTCCAAAGGTAATAACACATTATCGCCATTGGTTATTGAGTGCAGCGGTAGCCGTGGAGCCTGGTTAAGCAAACTAAACCCAAAATGGGATTTTTTTGTTAATCAGACCGATGAGGAGATCTGGCAAACTGGTACACCAACGCAAAGGATTGAATTACTTAAAAAGATAAGAAAATCCACACCGGACAAAGCGCGTGAATGGCTGCAACAAACCTGGGCGCAGGAAAACGCGGCCAATAAACTTGAATTGCTTAAAACATTATTAGTAAACAGGTCGCCTGCCGATTTGCCTTTTTTGGAGAGCCTGCTTACTGAAAAAGGGCAGAAGGTGAAAGACGAAGCAATCAATTTATTGAAACAAATTCCTGGTTCTTCGATAGTAAAGCAATACGAAGAAATATTACGTCAATCCATCATACTTAAAAAGGAAAAGGCTTTGCTTGGGATGATGACCAAGGTTTCCATTCAGCAAAAACTTCCGGAAGTAGTTGATGAACACATCTTTAAAACAGGTATAGAAAGATTGGCAAGCATCGAAAAGCTGGTTGGTGTTAAACAAACTAATACAACAGACGAAATTTTTATACTATACCAGCTGATTGGTTGGGTACCGCCTTCTTTTTGGGTTAAACAATTTGAAGTTCCAGCTGCACAGGTTGTTGAGTATTTTGATAAATACACTACGGATATGGTTGGAGCTGTAGGGATGGCCGTTGCCCGTTTTGGCGAATATGAGTGGATGCAATATTTTTTGCATGTGGAAAATAAATTTTTCGACGATTTTGCAGATAGATTACCCCGGCAGGAAAGGGATGAGTATATATTGCGCATATTCAAACAGGAAACGGATAGCTTAGTGCACACGGCATTATTTTGCAAAGACGAGTGGGGCGATAAATTAGCTCTAAAGGTTATTGCTGGAATGGCTGATAATCCATATAAATACAACAGGCAAACCATTAACCAGCACATCGGTCTCATTCCGATCGGAGTATTAAATCAAATCGAAAATATAACGTCACAGCAGGAAGCCCTCCGTCCAACCTGGGATAAAACCCGCAATCATTTAATTAATTTACTCAGCTTAAAACAGCAAACGCTTAAAGCCTTTAACGCATAAAAACTTTAACATGTCACAGATATTACGTCAGCATGCAGAGCAACTATTTGCACACGAACTGGAAGAACTGAAAAAGCAGGACGGCGATAAGCGCCCCGCCAATTGGGTGCTTTCTCCGCAATCGGTAGTAACCTACCTGGTCGGCGGTAAGCTGAAAAATGGTTTCGAGGTCTCGCCAAAATACATCGGTAACCGCCGGTTAATAGAGATAGCAGTAGCTACACTCACCACTGATAGGGCTTTGCTGTTATACGGTTTGCCGGGTACAGCAAAAAGCTGGGTAAGCGAGCATCTGGCGGCCGCTGTAAGTGGCGATTCGACCATGATCATCCAGGGAACGGCCGGTACCAGCGAAGAATCTGTTCGTTACGGCTGGAATTATGCCCGTTTGATTGCCCAGGGTCCATCGCCCGATGCACTGGTGGAAACGCCTGTGATGCGCGGCATGAAGGATGGTAAGATCGTTAGGCTGGAAGAGCTTACCCGGATAGGAGCTGATGTGCAGGATACTTTGATCACCATTCTATCTGAAAAAACGTTACCCGTGCCTGAGCTCAATATCGAAGTGCAGGCCGTTAAAGGGTTTAATATTATAGCTACAGCAAACAACCGTGATAAAGGCGTAAATGAATTATCGAGTGCGTTAAAACGTCGTTTCAATACGGTGATCCTACCGCTACCTGATTCTGTAGATGAAGAAATAGACATTGTGCGCCGTCGTGTAGATAGCTTTGAAAAAGTAATGGAGCTGCCTGCCGAACCACCTGCATTACAGGAGATCCGCAGGATAGTGACCATTTTCCGCGAACTCCGTGCAGGTGTTACTTTGGATGGCAAAACGAAGATCAAAGTTCCGTCAGGTACATTGAGTACTGCCGAGGCTATTTCGGTAGTGAACAGTGGCTTATCTATGGCGGCCTATTTTGGCGACGGGCAGTTAAAAGCGGCCGATCTTGCTGCCGGCATCATTGGTTCGGTAATTAAGGATCCGGTACAGGATAAACTGGTTTGGCAGGAGTACCTGGAAACTGTGGTAAAACCCCGTACCGATTGGGCCGATATTTACCGTGCCTGCCGCGATCTATAATCAAACAACCTTAAGCCAATGGCAGTACATATTTTAGGCATAAGGCACCACGGGCCGGGTTCGGCGCGTAATGTGAAAGCTTTCCTGGAAACGGTTAAGCCTGATATTGTTTTGGTTGAAGGTCCGCCGGAAGCCGATGCCATGCTGCAATGGGTAAGCAACGAAGGGCTGAAACCGCCGGTTGCCTTGCTTTGCTATCAGCCCGATGATCCTCAGCGTTCGGTTTTTTATCCATTTGCCGATTTCTCGCCCGAATGGCAGGCCATCCTTTATGCCCGCAGGCAAAACATTCACGTGCGTTTTATGGATCTGCCTGCGGGCAACCAGATGCTGGTTGAAAGGGAGCGTAAGGTGATTAAGCAGGAGGACGAACCGGATACCAGTCATATCAATAACGAGGGGCAAAGCCTCGAACAGCTCTACAAAAGCCCGATAAGCTATCTCTCTGATGCAGCCGGTTTTACCGACGATGAAAAATGGTGGGAGCATACTTTTGAATATCGAAATAATAACGATGATGTTTTTGATGCCGTAGCCGAAGCCATGCAGGCGCTCCGCGAAAGTCTTCCCCAAAAAGATAAAAAGCTTGAACTGATGCGCGAGGCCTATATGCGCCGCACCATTCGCCAGGCCGAAAAGGAAATGTTTCATACCATAGCAGTGATCTGTGGTGCCTGGCATGCACCGGCCTTGCAAGGTAAATCATCGCAAAAGGATGATAACGAACTGTTGAAAGGTCTCCCCAAGGTAAAAACGGAATGCACCTGGATCCCCTGGACGTTTAGCCGCCTGAGTTTTTACAGTGGTTATGGGGCAGGCATCAACTCGCCGGGCTGGTATAACCATATCTGGCACCACCCGCATGATGATGGTACTTTGTGGATGGCCAACGTAGCGCAACTGTTCCGCAAGCAGCAGATGGATACTTCTGTCGCCCATATCATTGAAGCGGTAAGGTTGGCCGGTGCGCTGGCTTCGTTACGCGGTTTGCCCAAAGTAGGTTTGGAAGAATTGAATGAAGCAACGCTTAGTGTGCTCTGTAATGGCGAAAGCGTTTTGCTGAAACTGGTACAGGATGAACTGATAGTCGGTCACCAGATAGGGGAAGTGCCTGTTGAAATTCCCAAACCACCACTACAGCTCGATATCGAGAAACAACAAAAGAAATTAAGGCTGCCCGCCACGGCAGACTATAAAGATTATACGCTCGATCTCAGGAAAGATATCGATCTGGATAGGAGTATTTTCCTGCACCGCCTGCAATTGCTGGGCATCAACTGGGGCAGGCAGCAATACACCACAGGTAAAGGCACGTTTAAAGAACAGTGGCGGTTACAATGGGACCCTGGCTACTCGGTGGAGATCATTGAGCGGGGAAATTTGGGAAATACCGTAGCTGAAGCTGCTACAGCAAGCGTACTTAATCAGTCAAAAGAAGCAAAAGAGCTGAAAGCGATAGGCGATTTGCTTGAAAAAACTATCCCCGCCGAGTTGCCCGGCGCTATAGAGGCGTTGATCAACCAGCTTAATAATTTAGCCGCGGCCTCAGCCGATGTTATTGAACTGATGGAAGTAGTGCCTGGTTTGATAACAGTAGCAAGGTATGGCAACGTACGTAAAACAGATGCCGAGCTGGTACTGAGCATTATCAACAGCATCATTACCCGGGTTTGTATCAGCCTGCCCAATGCCTGTATCGCCATTGATGAAGACGCCTCGCAAAAACTGCTGGAACTGTTTTTTAAATTGAACGACGGCATTAATTTGTTGCAGGATGCGGAGATAACTGACATGTGGCAGCATACATTAATAATTATAGCTGCCAATAAAAGCACCTCGCCGGTTATAGGCGGGTACAGTACCCGTTTGCTGCACGATGCCCGGCAGCTGGAGGGGGATCAACTGATGCAGTACTTCAGCTTTGCTATGTCATCAGCTACCGCACCGGTTATTGCGGCGGCCTGGCTCGAAGGTTTTTTGAAAGGCAGTGGTACTCTGCTGCTGCTTGATCAGGATCTTTGGCAGGTGATAGATAATTGGGTAGCTGGCCTCGCTGATGATATTTTTATGCAGGTGCTGCCATTACTGCGCCGCACGTTTGCCAATTTCACCAATCCCGAAAGGAGAAAGCTTGGCGAAAAGGCCCGCTCGGGTGGAGGATCGGGGCATCAGCATGCTAACATCATCGCAAATTTTGATCCCGAACGGGCCAAACAGGGCCTGCCGGTTATTATGCAATTACTGGGTTTAACCATAAATATTACCGAAACAAATGGAAATTGAACCGGAACACCTGCGCAAATGGCGGTTGATACTGGGAGGCAACCAAAACGAAGGCACAGAATTTCGCCTTGATGAAGCCGACCTGAAAGTTGACCGGACACTTGAAGCATTATATGATAGTGATCGTACCGGCAGCCTTGGTGCTTCATCACCAAACGTGAGCCGATGGCTGGGTGATATCCGTACATTTTTTCCATCAAGCGTGGTACAGGTAATGCAGCAGGATGCGTTGAAGCGGCTTAACCTTACCCAGATGCTGTTTGAAAAGGAAATGCTGGAAAACGTTGAGCCTGATGTTCATTTGGTAGCAACGTTAATGACCCTGAGCCGCGTTATTCCCGATAAAACGAAAGATACCGCCAGGCAGGTAGTACGTAAGGTGGTTGACCAACTCATCAAAAAACTGGCCGAACCCACCCGCCAGGCCATCACCGGTAGTTTAAGCCGTAGCACCCGTAACACGAGGCTGCGGCATAAT
>NZ_DASVOB010000601.1:0-1828 GCF_036383575.1 Mucilaginibacter sp. | reverse complement strand
AAAAAATTATCCTCAACGCCTACTTTATCAAACTGCAGCAACTCAATTAAAACAATTGCTATGTTTTTTTCTATTGAGTTTGATGGCGCTTTGTAAAGCACATCAAACTCAGGCCGTTTAATATCGGGCTTAGGTAATGCTTTTCTATCAACCTTACCGCTGGTGGTTTTGGGTAGTTCTGTTAACCATACATAAGCCGACGGCAGCATAAAATCGGGGAGTTGTTGCTCCAGAGATTTGCGGATGGATTCGGTATTTTCCGTATCGCCCGATGATACAAGGTAAGCCACCAGTCGTTTTTGTCCGGCGGCATCAGCCGGCGCGGTTACCACAACCTGTTTTATATTATCGAGCTGACCGATCAGTACTTCAATTTCGCCAATTTCTACCCGGTTACCGCGTATTTTAACCTGCGTATCACGGCGGCCAAGGTATTCGATATTTCCATCGCCCATGAAACGGGCCAGATCGCCGGTACGGTAAATGCGGATAGTTTTATTGCCCTCTGTCCAGTCGATGAATTTTTCGGCTGTAAGCCCGGCTTTATTCAGGTAGCCATTTGCAAGGCTTATTCCCGAAACGCACAGTTCACCGGTTTCACCATTTGTCACCCTGTTTAGGTTTTCATCAAGCAATATGATCTCCGTATTGCTGATAGCCGAACCAATGGAAGGGAGTGCAGGCCACAATGCAGCGCTGCCATCCAGTTTTAGCTGCGTAACGACGTGCGTTTCAGTTGGGCCGTACTGGTTATAAAGCACACAATCTGGCAAAACATTAAAAAAGCTTGCTATCTGTGGAGTGATCTTTAATTGCTCTCCGGCAGTCATCACTTCTTTTAATGAAACAGGGACATAATTATTGGCTATAGCAGCCTCAGTAAGGTATTGTAATACTACAAACGGTAAAAAGATGCGGTTAATAGCATGCTCATCAATAAACTGCAATAATTTAACCGGATCGATCCTTAATTCTTCATCAACCAAAAACAAAGTGCCACCGGTACCTAACGTAGCAAAGATCTCCTGGAAGGATACGTCAAATGTTAAAGGGGCAAATTGCAGGGTATTGATACCTTGTGCAGAGATTGAATTTTCCTGTTGCCAAAGTAAGAGGTTAACCAGCGCCGCGTTACCCATCGATACCCCTTTGGGAGCACCGGTCGAACCAGAAGTATACAACACGTAGGCTATATCATCCAATTGAGTTTGCTGAAATGATTTAGTACTAACTTTATGAAAGGCATCTGAAAGCAGGATATTAACCGGCAAGCCATCAAACAAGTGTTTTTTATCCGAAGAAGTAATACAGACCGTGATTCCTGAATCTTTAATTATCGTCTCGAGCCTTTCTTTAGGATAGTCAGGGTCAAGGGGCAGGTAGCCTTTGCCTGCTTTTAATATAGCTAATACACCAATTATAGTTTGAATGCCCCGGTTTGCACTTATACCAATGATCTCAGAATCCGGATGAGAATTTAATATAGCCAAAGCCAGATGATCAGCCTTTTGATACAATTCACTGTACGTAAAACTGTCACTGTTATGCACAACGGCTATCGCATCGGGTAATTTTATCCGCTGTTGTTCAAATAGATCGTATACATTAGGGGCAATAGATTCCCCATTTTTTAAAATATTTCCCGGCTCAATATTCATCAGGATAAATAAGGTTTGACCGTGGTTAAGCGGTCGAAATATACTTTTTAATTAGTTGACAGGTAATTTAAAAAGCAGCTGAAGATAGATTTTTTTGATCTAATCTTCTTTTATCATCAATTATTTTACGGTATGTTTTTATCTGTTCAATATATTAAACTATAAAATAA
>NZ_DASVOB010000600.1:0-3365 GCF_036383575.1 Mucilaginibacter sp. | reverse complement strand
CAAAACAGGGCAAATTTCGAGGGCACAAAGATACGTAAATAAATAAAACTTATGAAATCGAAAGGTAGAAATTATATTTACGCTGCTCCTGATGTATTGCCATATAAAAATTACGATGATTATCATGAGTGTTGCGTTCAGTAATACCTGAATATATTGCGCCCCAAGCAAACTGAAGCAAATAACCACCGGCAAAAAAACAAACGCAATGTTGAAATAAGTAAGATGGAGGATGTTAAGGTATTCGCTCACCAGCTTATTAATATCAAATACAAACCCTAAAAACTTGAGTATTAAAAACTTGAGCGAAAATAATACTATAATTACAATGGTAAGAAAAGTGAACAGACCGCTTCCTGCAATTTTATAGTAAACGCCCTTGTATGCAGCCAGCTGGTATAAAAACAAACTGAAGGTAGCGCAAAATAATAAAAACAAACCCAGGAAAGCCCATGAGCTGACGGGGCTCTCTTCTTTACCTGCTATTGAAAGCACACGTTTACTGTAAAAAGAAGTAAACACGTTACTTACGTCTTTACTCAGGGCAAGGTTAAGGATAGCTGTATATAACAGCATGGCAATAATGATCACAATAACCCAGGGATCGCGCGAGGGGCGGCTATGGCCTTCCATTACCCGGCTTTTTGACCTGGCGTGAAGATCCAGAAAGCCGTAGCCATGATATAATTCCTGGGCAAAAACGCTGTCGGCATATGCGGAGCGCATAGCGGCGTCAGGCACCCTGAGGTAACGCATGGCAACAGAGTCGGCAATAAACTTATCCCTGTTTTGCATGGCGTTAGCCACCGAATCAAGTACCGAATTGCCGGGACGAAAAGCACGTACAGGCGATTTTAAAGGCGTATCAACCACCGTTGAATCCTGTTGCGCAAAAGCAGCAGCAGCATTCAGCAAAAAAAGCAGGCAACACCAAATAACCAAACGGATCCTCAAAGCTTAAAACGGGGCTTATTATTTTTTGCAAAAGTAGGGTAATTATCTGAACCAGAATTTCATGAATTGATATTTTTTTGAATTTATTTCAAGGCTCAAATCGATGCCTTTTCATTCAAATCCCGAAACTAAACTGTGCTATCCGGTAACTCCGGTAGCTGCCCAAAACACCAGGTAACCGGCTTTGTCTTTACTAACAGTAACTCTTTTAAGAACCCGCTTCGGATCGGGGTGGATATTCAACACATCAATATTATGATGATCACTTTCGGTTATCTTATTTCCAGGCCCCCATTTGGCCAGATCATGTACTGCGTAACTCAGGTTAACATCACCTTCGGGGATATCATTATAATAATCGGGCAAGATAAAATCTTTGATCTCGTTACCATCGGTATAAGTTAGCGTAATATGCAATTGCGATGGCCCCTCAGAACTGGTAAGGCTCAGATAAAAACTTGAATATTTTTCAGGGGGCAGTTCAAAGCTGAAACTATCCGCGCCAGCTATATTACGGGTTTGGTTACCCTGATCTCCATTTTTGTAATGAAGTAATAATGCGGGATGAACTGAATTTGCCGGTATCAATGGATCATCAGGCAGTGCATGTGGTGTTTTATCGCCATTTAATAATGCAGCGGCCATTGTTAAGTAGCCATCGCCCTTCCCTCCTCCGTCGATACCTGTAACCCAGCTTTGAAGTTTGCCATTAGCAACTGTAGTTACCGGGCGGGCATTAAACAGCTTACTAATATTAACCTGGATTGTTTTACCGGTTTGCTGCGCCCCTGTTAAGGGTAAAAAAAACGCACCGATCATCAATATAAAAAGGGGTTTAAAGTTCATGCTCATAATTGATTGGATTGCCTAAAGATAAATAACCATACTAAACACTGCTATACTTTTATATCAACCTTCGGCTAAACAATCGTTTGCGCAGAGTTCCTGGATATAGAAAGGGGACAGTATGACTTTAAACACATTATATTTAGTTGATTATCCTTCATCATATACAAACCACAAAACCGAATGCAAAAATGCGCCTTAACTATTGTCCTGATCCTGCTTGCTTCAGGTCTGTCTTTTTCTCAAAGTAATAAATCCATCATACAATCCATCCCCGATGTACCGGCGCTAAAACCGGGTGACAAAAAGATTACATTTCCTGTTAGCCCTACCGGATACCACCTTGTGCTAAAAGGGAGCGACCATAACCCCGTAATTGATAGTACAGGCAGAATTGTACCGCCACTTGCCGCAACAAGCGTAAACTTATATTTTCAATTGATAAACAATAGTACAGATACTATCAGGTATGATGTTTCAAAGCAAGTAATTGTTCCGGGGAAATACCCGGATAAAGGTATTAATCCGCAGCCTTTCGTTATCCCCGCCTTCCGCGAATGGCATGGCGACACAGGACGCTTTAACTTAACTCATGCAACCAGGATAGTGATCAATGATATCGATAAGGTAGAGTTAAAAAAGGTGGCTGAAATCCTGAAAAAAGAAATAAACGAACAAACAGGGTTCAACTTAAAAACCGCCATCGGCAAACCCCGAAACGGTGATATTTATTTAACCCTGCATGAAGCGGATACGGCCATAGGCATCGAAGGTTATTACCTGGCAGTAAACAAGATGGTTACCATCAGTGCTGTAAAATACCAGGGACTGTTTTGGGGTACGCGCTCCTTATTACAACTACTTGAACAAAAAACAACAATTCCAAAAGGAATTGCCAGGGATTATCCCGAGTTTAAAGTACGCGGTTTCGTGCTGGACGACGGACGTAAATTTTTCAGTTTACAATTTCTGAGAGACTATGTTAAAATGATGTCCTATTACAAAATGAACGATTTTCAGATCCATTTGAACGATAACGGATTTAAAAAGCAATTCAACAATAATTGGGATAGTACGTATTCGGCCTTTCGCCTGCAAAATAACACTTATCCCAATCTCACCGCCAAAGACGGCTCCTATACCAAAAAAGAGTTCATAGCCTTACAGGAGCTGGCAAACGATTATGCCGTTCAAATCATTCCCGAAATAGATGTGCCTGCCCATTCACTGGCCTTTACCAAGGTAAAACCGGAGATTGGCAGTAAGCTATATGGCATGGATCATCTGGACCTTCATAATCCACTTACCTATAGTGTTGTTGAAAACGTATTTAGCGAATACTTATCAGGCGATCATCCGGTATTTACAGGCAAGGAAATCCATATTGGCACTGATGAATATGCTAAAAAAGATGCAGAGGCCTTTCGGGCATTTACCGATCACTTTATCAAATATGTGCAAAGTTTCGGAAAGAGTGTAAGGCTTTGGGGGGCATTAACCCATGCACAGGGCGCTACTCCGGTTACTGTAAAAAACGTGACCATGAACACCAGGTATAATGGCTA
>NZ_DASVOB010000599.1:0-2896 GCF_036383575.1 Mucilaginibacter sp. | reverse complement strand
AAAAAAATGCGGTGATCCTGGCGCACTATTACCAGGATGGCGACATTCAGGATATTGCCGATTACATTGGCGATAGTTTGGGATTATCCCAACAAGCCGCCAAAACGGATGCCGACATTATTGTTTTTGCGGGTGTACATTTCATGGCCGAAACTGCCAAGATATTGTCGCCAACAAAAAAGGTTTTGCTGCCGGATGCGAAGGCAGGTTGTTCATTAGCAGATAGTTGTCCGCCTCACTTGTTTAAAAAGTTTAAGGAAAACTATCCGGATCACCTGGTGATCACTTATGTAAACTGCACGGCCGAACTGAAAGCTTTAAGTGACATTGTCTGCACATCAAGCAACGCGGTACAGATCGTAGAAAGCTTACCGAAGGATCAGAAGATCATCTTCGGGCCGGATAAAAATCTTGGTGCGTATGTAGCCAAAAAGACTGGTCGCGACCTGGTATTGTGGAATGGTGCTTGTATGGTTCATGAGATATTTTCGAGAGAAAAGATCACTAAGTTGAAAGAAAGACACCCAGGAGCAAAATTACTTGCGCACCCTGAATGTGAGGATGTTATACTGGAAATGGCCGATTATGTTGGTTCAACAACCGGGATCTTGAAATATGCAGGCGCCAGGCCAGATAAGGAATTTATAGTTGCAACTGAAGCTGGTATTTTGCACCAGATGCAAAAGGAAAACCCGGATAAAATGTTTATCCCGGCGCCGCCAAACAACAATTGTGCTTGCAATGACTGCCCGCACATGAAACGTAATACACTGGAAAAGTTGTATTTGTGTTTAAAAAATGAAATGCCCGAGATTACAGTACCTGAGCATATCATTGAAAGAGCGGTAAAACCAATTGAGCGAATGCTGGAGATTTCAGCGCAGTTGGGATTGTAGTTTTGGGATTTCACCGATAAGAAGACGATTTCACCGATTTTTTGATTGGTAAAATCGTCTTGATTTGAAACTTATAAACCTGGTAAATGTGGAAAACCGGGCGGGCTTGGATCGACGGTATTTTTAAGAAAAATGCCTCTGAGGAGGCTAAAATAGCCAAAAATTTTAAAAAATTTTTCCGCCAAAGGCGGATATAATATATAAAGGTTGCGGCCCGTAAAATGGAGTTATCCACATTATTGTTAAGAAGTATAAAAGGCAAAGGGAAATTCGAGTATATATATTTGTCGTCCGTTTTTGGAGGTGAACAAATTTTGGTGGGTATGTGAACCAAAATTGTAAAAAAAATTTCCCGCCTTTGGCGGAATATGTAAAACCGGGTTGCGGCCCGAGAAATTTATAATAATAATTAGAAAGTCGACCCTTTAGGGGAGATTTAGAGGTGAAACTATGTTTGAAAATCAGGATAGAACGAATTTAGAGGAGCTTGGCGAATTTGGCCTTATCGGTCATTTGACAAAAAATATCAAGCTCACCAACGAAAGCTCAAAAAAAGGTGTTGGCGATGATGCGGCCGTACTTGATTTTGCTGGCAAGCAGGTGCTGGTAAGTACTGATATGCTTTTGGAGGGGATTCATTTTGATTTGGCGTATACGCCGCTTAAACATTTGGGTTACAAGGCTATACAGGTAAACCTGAGTGATATTTATGCGATGAACGGTATAGCATCGCAGGTTACGGTTTCTATCGGCATGTCGAGCAAATTTCCGTTGGAAGCCATTGAGGAGCTTTACCAGGGGATCTATATCGCCTGTGAAAAATATAATGTGGATTTGATTGGTGGTGATACTACCTCGTCAAAACAAGGGTTGGTGATCAGCGTAACTTCTATCGGTTATGCCGATGAAGCGGATATTGTATACCGCAATGGTGCCGAAGAAGGCGATTTGATTTGCGTATCCGGCGATTTGGGCGGTGCTTATACCGGTTTGCAATTGCTTGAACGAGAAAAATTGATCTACCTGGAAAATCCGAATATCCAGCCTGACCTGGAAGGGAAAGATTACATTGTTGAGCGCCAGCTGAAACCCGAAGCCCGCCGCGATGTGGTGGAACTGCTGAAAAGCATTGAGGTAAAACCAACCGCTATGATCGATGTATCTGATGGTTTGGCTTCAGAATTATTGCACATCTGTAAGCAAAGTAACAAAGGTTGTAATCTTTACGAAGAAAAAATCCCGCTTGACCCGATGACGTTCGAAACGGCTCGCGCGTTTAATCTCGACCCAACTATTTGCGCTTTAAGCGGAGGTGAGGATTACGAATTATTGTTCACGGTTAAGCAGGCCGATTACGATAAGATCAAATTTAAAATGGATATAACTATCATCGGTTATATCACCGAAGCATCGGCCGGTTGTAACCTGGTTACCAAAAGTGGTACCGTACACGAATTGAAAGCCCAGGGTTGGAACGCGTTTAAAAAAGCTGAATAATGTTGCAGGAAGCGTTTGATAAATTTTACCTGAACAATCATCCCGATGGTAAACCGCCGGAGATTTTTGTAAAAGGAATTTTACTGCTTTATTTAGGCTTGTTGATTCAAACGCTCAATAATTACCTGGATGGTTTTAATTTTTCTGCCATCCTGTTTATATTATTTGCCGTTGGCTTTTTGATCTTCGTTACCGGTGAAGGGAAAAAATGGGCAAGGATCATCCTATCGGTTTTGATATTGCTGAATGTATTTTTCCTGGGATCGTCCTTGTTGTATAGTTTTGGCATTTTGCATGATACTTCGGCTCCCAAAAAGAGCATTGAAATGCCCGTTTATCTCATCATTTTAACCATTGCGGAGATCATTATTGAGCTATGGGGATGGGCGCTAATGTTTACCAAACAGGCAGATTGGTGGTTTGAAAGGAAGAAGGATTAATTGATAATAATTCTGCAGCCGCTCGGCTCCAGCCGAGTGGTAACTATCAAACGGCCTCTGACC
>NZ_DASVOB010000598.1:0-3721 GCF_036383575.1 Mucilaginibacter sp. | reverse complement strand
TCATGGTATTATACACCATAACAGCTTTGGTAGTGCTTATCCAAACCTCATGGCCGCGGTGCATAATGGCATTTTGATTGGCCTCAACAACCGGCTCTTTTGAACCGATATTATCAATTACCCAAAAGGTTTTCTTTGCAGGGTCATATTGCATCCGGTTAATTCCACGACCGGTACCCATCCAAAGCCTGCCGCGTTCGTCGGCCGCGAGGCTGTAAATACTGTTGGCTTTAAGTCCGTCATCAATATTGTAAACATTAACAGCCCCGGTTGTCATATCCCAGGTGTAGAGGCCGCTATCATCGGTACCTACCAACAGCAGGTCATGGTACCGGACCATGCTATAAACTGCGGTAGTTGGAAACGATTTGAGTTTAAAGCCGGAAACTATCTTCTTATTCACCACCAGCATTACGCCGTTTTGGGTACCTATTAAAACAGAATCGCGCCCAAGACCAAGCATTGATGCCGAATATGATGGGATCCCTTCCAACTGCTTCATTTCCCCGTTTTGATAGTAGAAACAGCCCATGGATGTAGCCAGCCATATAGTACCGTCAGCACCTGCAGTAATAAAATTGTAGGCAAAACCCGAACTGTTTTTTACCTGCCGGAAACCGCTTTTATCATATTCCCATAAACCTGTGCCGCCTGTGCCAATCCAAACAGTACCATTTTTATCGGTATATAAACATTGTACCCCTTTTAAATATGGCGAACCTGTAGGTACAGGCACTTCGCTGGTCTTTTTCCCGTCATAGCGTAAAAGACCTCCACCGTCAATCCCCATTAAAACATTGTTGTTCCAATCCTGGGCTACCGACATTACAATTTTCGATTCGGGGATACCTTGCGTACGGTCAAAAACCGTATACCGGTCGCCTTCGCAACGGTAAAGACCATTACCAAGACTACCCAGCCATAGGTTTTTATCGGCATCAAAATAAATATCGGGAATAGAGTTGTCAGTAAGGCCGTTTGATGAGTTATAGTGGATCACCTCATCGCCCATAATACAGTAAGCACCATTATCAGTACCCAGCCAAATGTTAGCATCAGCATCCTGCTCAATACACAGCAACTGGCCCTTCATTTTTTTAACAAAAGCTTTTATCACACATGGGGTAGCAATCCCGCCCGTTGCGCATAATAAATCAGACCGGGTTAAAAGGTAGGTTTTACTTTTATCAAAGCGATCGAAAAAGATCCGTTTAATAATTTGCTCATCATCCTTTGAAGGAACATCAATCGCGTGCTCCCATTTTTGCCCTTTAAGGCGATAGATGCCTTTTTTATAAACAGCAGCATATAATACACCTGCAGTGTTAACCGCCAAACTGGTAACAAAAAGTTCCGGGTCATCGCTAACAACCACGTGCTGCATTTTATCATTTTTAACCCTGAAAAGTATTCCGCCCGATGTAACCCATATGGTGCCTTCGCCGTCCTGGGTTATATTACCTACGAAATAGCGTTTTACTGGTATATCAGGTTTGTACCGGATAATACGCCCATTATAAAGCCTTGCGAGCCCGTTCATGGTACCAAACCAGGTACAGCCTCCTTTATCCGAAAAAATGGTTGAAACATAATTATCCGGCAAGCCGGTTAAGCGGGTATATGCGGTAAAGTCTTTTCCATCAAAACGGCAGGCCCCGCCAAACGTACCAATCCACAGGCGGTGGTCGGTATCCATGGTAAGCTTATTTATTTGCGACTGGATGAGCCCGTCCTCAATATCGTAGTGCGCAAAAATGTATTTCTGTGCGTAGGCCCGGTCTGTAAACAACACCATACATACCAGTGAACACAAAAGCAGAAAAACGGGGAAACGCGATAGCTTATTCAATTAAAAACGTAATTTAAATTACTTGTATGGGGGTACAATTAAAAAGTTAAATTAAAGCTAATTAAAATAAAAAAAATCACCCTAACAGGGTGATTAATTATTATCAGTTAAGGAAGTAAAATTTAGTTTTTTGCTACTACTGAGTTATTGTTATTCAGCGGTGTTTGAATGTCTTCAAACAGTTTGCATACCTGGGTTATTTTCCAGTCCTGTTTATCATTTTTTTCGATGATCAGGTAATCATGCTGGGTGCAGTTTTCGTAATTAAAATCAACCCTGGCAATTACCATGGCATCGCTTTTGGCAAGCACTTCATAGTTCGACTGGCAATTTTGCTGAGTGCCGGCATCCTTTTTCATCATACTTACCAGGTCCTCTTTTTCCTGTACAAGCACCTTTTCGCCGCGGGGTATTTTCAGTACAGAGTTATCGCTCATTATTGATTTTAATTTTTTAAAGTTGGAGGTCATATGGCTGTCAATGAAATCACGGATCACAGTGGTGTATCCTGTTTCGGTGACCGGACGACCGTACATGGTGCTGGCTGATAATAATCCTACTATGCATGCCAATAAAAATTTATTTTTCATTTGTGATATTTTTTTGATCAAATGTGGGCAGGCTTTGATCAAAAAAATATGCCTATCACACCTAAGCCATGGGGCTTGGACCATCTATAGCTACGAATATAGCAAGCAGGTGCTTTTCGCCTATCAAGGCTGTTTTTCGCATATTTTTGGCAGATATGCTATTTACCCGAAAACCAATGGTGATAATTCTTTAATTATCAATAAACAATAGCAGAAGCTGTCACTGGTATTTAAATCTGTACGAAAATATCTTTATTTTTGAGAGCATCGTTTACCGAATAAAACTACTACCGTAACTTGGAACCTACTGAAAACTTTTTCCGAAGCATTGTCGAGGCCTCGCCTTTTCCGGTGTATATGTGCATGGGCCGTGATAAGCTTATTGCTATTGCTAACGATGCCACTTTAAAAGCGTGGGGAAAAGACAAATCTATAATTGGGAAACCTTTTGATGAGGCTTTGCCCGATCTTAAAGGCCAACCCTTCAGCAGCCTGATAAGTGAAGTATACCGTACCGGCGAAACCTATTATGGCAACAATGAACCGGCCGAATTTATTATTAACGGCAAACGGCAGATCAATTATTACAAGTTCACCTTCCAGGCGGTACGTAACTCGCGCAGTAAAATAGTTGGGGTTATTTGCTTCTCAACCGATGTTACCGAAATTGAGCATGCCCGCCAGGCTATGGAAGAGAGCAGGTATACTTTGTATAACATGGTGAGGCAGGCCCCCGTTGGCATTTGCATAGTAAACAGTGATAACCTGGTAGTTGAAGTAGTTAACGACTCATACCTTGAGCTTGTTGGCCGTAAACGATCAGAAATGGAAAACCGAGATATTTGGGAGGCGATACCTGAAGCCGCCGAACTATATGCACCGGTAATGGATAATGTTATTGAAACAGGACAACCTATCACTGCCAAAGAGCATAAACTTTTGCTTGTGCGCAATGGCGTACCCGAAATGGTATTTGTTGATTTTGTTTATGAGCCTGTTCGTGGTTTTGATGGGCAAATGAGCGCTATCATGGTAATTGCCATTGATGTAACAGAAAAAGTTTTTGCACGCCGAAAAATTGAAGAAGCTGAAGAAAGGGCCCGACTGGCAGTTGAAGCTGCCGAAATAGGCACATTTGACCTCGACCTGCTTACTGATGAAATACTAACGTCAGAAAGGTTTAACGCCATATTTGGGGTTAACCGTGATGTACCCCGCGATTTATTTGTAAAAGCACTGCACCCCGACGATTTTGAATTGCGAAACAATGCCCATAAAATAG
>NZ_DASVOB010000597.1:0-1503 GCF_036383575.1 Mucilaginibacter sp. | reverse complement strand
CGATATGCCTTATGCGGCTGGCTGGAGCACCAACCTGCCTACACAGAATTTGGCAGCGGCTTATTCAGCCGGAGATCAGCGCAAGGCTATCACCGCTTTTGATATCGAAGCTTATAAAACGGCCAATCCATCTTTCAATATCACTTACCAGGTAGCGCCTTATAAAAACACAGGTTTATATAATGGCAAGTACCTGCCCCGCAAAGGCGAAACTTCAGGACAGGTGGAGTTAAACTACCTCAACAATTTCAGGACTTTACGTTATGCCGAAGTTTTACTGATGGCAGCCGAAGCCGAGAACAGGGCCGGATCACCCAATGATACCAAAGCTCAGGGTTACCTGAACCAGGTACGCGCCCGTGCTTTTAAGGATGCTAATCATAACATCACTGCTACAGGGGCAACGTTAAAGCAAGCCATTTGGGATGAAAGAAGATTGGAACTGGGCATGGAAGGCGACCGCTTTTTCGACCTGGTACGTACCGGGCAGGCAGCTACCAGGATCACAGGGTTTAAAACTGGTAAAAATGAAGTATTCCCGGTACCTCAGCAGGAAGTGGATATTTCAGGGTTAACTCAAAATCCGGGATACTAATCATTAACCATTAACGAAAAAGATCATGAAATCAACGAAATATATTTTAGGTATTTCCCTTTTGCTTGCCATAGCGGCCGGTTGTAAAAAGGAGGAATTTACCGATACTTCATTTGTTAAAAACGCCGCCGATCCCGGAAAGTTATCCGTATTGTTTGATATAACGCATGACAATACCGGACTGGTAACCATTACCCCCAATGGCGAGGGAGTAACATCGTACGATGTTTACTTTGGCGACAGCGGCGATACCTTTGTTAAAGTTGCTGCGGGTAAAAATGTTCAGCATAAATACGCCGAGGGGAACTATACTGTAAAGTTGGTAGGCCATAACCTCACCGGTAAAACCACAACCGCTACCCAGGCTTTAACCGTAGCATTTAGGGCACCAGAGAATTTAAAGGTTACGCTGGCTACTGATGGCCTTAATGTCAACGTATCTGCAACTGCCGATTACGAAACTTTGTTTAAAGTATCCTACGGCGATTCAACAGCTACCAACCCGGTACCATCCAAATCATTTTTGGAAGGCCAAACTGTAACACATGCTTATGCAGGTGCAGGCAGTTATACCGTAACGGTAACGGCCCTGAGTGGTGGTGCCGAAACAACGGTATTCACGCAGGCAGTTAAAGTAGGTAAGCAAATTGATTTGCCGGTTACGTTTGATGACCCTAACTACGATTATACTTTGAGTGATTTTGGCAATAACCAGTCCTCATTAGCTGCCGACCCGGCCAATGCTGCTAACAAAGTAATGAAAACCCTTAAACCAAATGGCGCCGAAGTTTGGGCCGGTACAACGCTTGGTACAGCATCGGGCTTTGCGACCAAGATTCCGCTTACTGCTGCCTATGCTAAAATGAGTGTGAGGGTTTACTCACCTGCTGCTGGTTTGGATATCAAAC
>NZ_DASVOB010000596.1:0-11771 GCF_036383575.1 Mucilaginibacter sp. | reverse complement strand
TGATACCTGTTTGGGAAAGCTTGCCTGTATTTTGGTCAATTTTAAATACCCACATGTTATCGCTGTTTTGATTGGCCACGATCAGGAATTTACCTGTTGGGTCGATAGCAAAATCGCGAGGATTTTTACCGTAGGTTGATTGGCGCGCTACAAAAGTAAGCAGGCCTGTTTCCTGGTTCACGGCGTAGATATTGATCTCGTTGGTTTCCAAACGGTTTGATGCATACAGGAAACGGCCATCAGGCGACAGGTGGATAGCAGCGCCGGCAGTTTGGCCGCTAAAGCCATCAGGCAGCATAGTGATAGACTGTTTTTGTTTCAGCTTGCCATTATTGTAATCAAATGCGATAACGTTCGATCCCATTTCGGTTACCAGGTAAACGGTCTTTTTGTCGGCCGAAAACTCCAGGTGCCTTGGGCCTTCGCCGGGAGTAACACTTACAAAGGCAGGTGTTGCAGGTACAATACGAGGCTCTTTTGACGGATGGTAACGGTAAATATTTACTTTATCAGTTCCCAGGTCATTATACAACACATATTTTTCATCGGGCGTTAAAACAGCCATGTGCGCATGGGCCGATTCCTGGCGTTCTTTATTTACGCTATGACCATCATCATGTACGGTTTGGATGCCGTTGGCTATTGAGCCATCTTTATTTAAAGGCATTACTGCAACATTGCCACTTGAGTAGTTAGCTATGAGCAGGTTCTTCTGATCTTTATCAACCGAAATATGGCAAGGATCCGCACCCAAAGTTGATTGCTTGTTAATAAAAGTCATTTTGCCTGTTTTAGGCTCAAATGAAAACGCGCTTACCTCGCCTTTGGGTAATTCGTTAACAGCATAGATGAATTTATTATTAGCACTTAGTGTTAAATATGATGGATTATTAACACCATCAATTTCACTAAGATAAGCCAGCTTGCCTGTTTCGGCATAAAAGCGATACACTACAATGCCTTTGCTTTTACCGGTAGTGTAAGTGCCTACCACAAGGTCGAAAGTTTTGGGCCCGTTTTTTTTATTTTGTGCGAATGTCAGTGCCGGTGAAAGCATAGCTATGATCAAAAGAAATTTCTTCATGGTTGATTATTGATGGTTATTGCTGTGCAAGATAACAAAATAGACAAAAAAAATGCCCCGCTGTTTAGCGGGGCATTTTTTTTATTTCATCAGGTGTTTTAACTGAATTACCTCTTTTTCATCGAGATAGCGCCAGCGGCCACGGGGAAGGTCTTTCTTGGTAAGGTTGGCATAAACCACCCTGTCCAGTTTTACTACTTCGTAACCAAGGTGCTCAAACATACGGCGCACAACACGGTTTTTACCGCTGTGGATCTGGATACCAACTTCGCGTTTTGAACCGCCGGTAACGTATGATACCGAATCTGGTTTAATCATACCGTCCTCAAGCTCAACACCAAAGGCAAGTTTGTTCAAATCGCCCTGGCTTAAACTTTTACTTAGTTCAACCTGGTATAATTTAGTGATGCTGTTACGCGGGTGCGAAAGCTTGTCAGCCAAATCACCATCGTTTGTCATTAATAACAAACCGGTAGTGTTACGGTCAAGACGGCCAACGGGATAAATGCGCTCGCGGGTTGCTTTTTCAACCAGGTGCATAACGGTGCGGCGCTCCTGCGGATCATCTGTAGTAGTGATATAATCCTTTGGTTTATTTAATAGTACATAAACCATTTTTTCGCGTTTCAGCGTTTCACCGTTATATTTAATGGTATCTTTAAATGGATCAACTTTGGTACCTAACTCGGTTACCACTTCACCGTTAACAGATACCACACCTGCGGCGATCAGCTCATCAGCTTTACGGCGTGAGCAAATGCCCGCGTTTGATATGTAACGGTTCAGACGGATCAGGCCGTCATCTTCTGATTTTTTAGCAGGAGCATTTTTACGGCCACGCATGGTTTTAGGGGCATCCTGTTGATTTTCCCTGTCATGCGGCCTGTGTGCGGGCCTTTCGCCAAATGGTGATTTCTCTTTAAAACCACCTTCACGTTTTTTAAAGCCGCCTTCAGTTCCCCGTGGTGCAAACTTACGTTCGCCACCTTCGGTTCCTCTTGGTGTAAATTTACGTTCGCCGCCTGCATCACCACCAAAACTTCTTTTAGGTTTGCCCTCAAAGCTTGCTGATGAACGGGTGCGCGGAGATGAGTAAGGTTTCTTTTCGCCCTGTGAATCACCACCGAAGCTTCTTTTCGGTCTTTCGTTATCACCGGTTGTCGGTCTGCCGCTGTAAGGTTTACGCGGGCCGCCGCTGAATGATTTTCTTTCACCAGTGCCGTCGCCGCCAAAATTTCTTTTTGGCCTGTCTTCACCGTCGCCGGTTGGCCTGCCTGAGTATGGCCTTGGCTTAGCGCCCGATCTTTTAGCGCCAGATGATTCACCGCCCCTAAAATTGCTTTTGGGCTTATCGTCACTGAACCTGTTGCTTTGGAATGTTTTTTCCGGTCTGGAAAGTATTTTTTTCTCTCCGTTTGGAGTAGCTTTACCTTTTGGGGTTGATGCTGATTTTTTTGGTCGGTCGTCGGATCTTGAACTCCTTGATGACGACTTTCCGGGTTTGTCGTCGCGACTACCTGCTGGTCTCTTAAATACCATAATTTTTTGTTTAGCGCTTTCGCAGCGTGAGGGTCAAAGTTACGCTTTTTTGCCAATTTTTATCTAAAAAGATCAAAAAAATATCCTCTTGCAAAATCGCCGTTTAAACGCTTTTAAACGCTGTTTTTGAACCGAAAACCACATCTAAAAAAGTTAGCAAAATCCTAAGTATTTGATTATGTGATTCGTATGACATACCTTTGCAGCACATTCTACCAAATGTATAGTTAAATGATAGGAAAAGAAATGATTAAAAAACACTTACTTACGTGCTCCGTAACGCTGGTGCTGGTTCTCATTTCCGAGCTTAATATTTTCGGTAAAATTGTTACCGAAAAAGCTGCAAAAGCAGCGCCTTTAAGCCACCGAACCTCAGATTTTATTTTTCTCAAAAGCACAAAGGCGGTTGCTTACAACTTTGCCAATGAAGCTTTACCAGCTAATGACGAAAGGGTTACCCGTAAACTTAACAAATCGCTCAGGCAGCACGACTATAAAAGTGTGCAGAGCAACATTTTACATCGGAAAGCCGAATTATGGTTCCCGATCATTGAACCGATTTTAAAGTTTTATGGTATCCCTGAAGATTTTAAGTACGTACCCCTGGTCGAATCGGGCCTTAAATCGGGTACATCATCTAAAGGCGCGTCGGGTTTTTGGCAATTTATGCCGGGTACAGCACGTACCTACGGACTAAGAGTAGGCCATGGAGTTGATGAGCGGAAAAACCTTCGCAAATCAACCATTGCAGCCTGCAAGTATATCAAAGAACTATACGATGAATTTAACAGCTGGACACTGGCGGCTGCCGCCTATAACAATGGCTCGATCAAATTAGCGCGTGCCATTAATAAGCAAAATGAAGATAACTACTTCCGCATGAAGCTAAACCGCGAAACCGGTTCATATGTTTACAAGCTTATTGCCATGAAAGCAGTTATTGAGCAGCCAAAGCAGCACGGATATGATAATTATTTTTATATCCCGCCTGCATCACAGTTGCTGGCAATTAATTAATGGCAGGTAATCATACTGTAAATTAATTAAAAGATTACATTACGGAGCACTTTGAGGCCGGTCATCCAGGATGGATGATCGGCCTTTTTTGCTTATATTTGTAGCAAACTATTGATGGTTTAAGCCAAAAATTTTAGGAAAACAGCAATTTGTAAAAATCTGGTAACTATAATAATTAGCTTCAAACAATGTCAATAAATGCATATTAATAAAGTATGAGTACAAAACCTCTTGTTGATCTGGGCGAGCAAAGTGAAGTTGAAGTTTATGGTGCCCGGGTGCATAACCTGAAAAATATAGATGTTTCGTTTCCGCGTAACCAACTGGTGGTAATTACCGGGCTGAGCGGCAGCGGCAAATCATCACTGGCATTTGATACTATTTATGCCGAAGGTCAGCGCCGTTATATGGAAACATTTTCGGCTTACTCGCGCCAGTTTATGGGTGGGATGGAAAGGCCCGATGTGGATAAGGTATCTGGCCTTAGCCCGGTTATTGCCATTGAGCAAAAAACTACCAGCAAAAACCCGCGCTCCACTGTAGGTACTATTACCGAGATCTACGATTTTATGCGTTTGCTTTTCGCCCGTGCCGGCGATGCTTACTCTTACACCACCGGTGAGAAGATGGAGCGGATGAGCGAAGACCAGATCCTGAAAACCATCAGCGAAAAATTTGACGGG
The DNA here is from genome assembly GCF_036383575.1 of Mucilaginibacter sp. Taxonomy (GTDB): domain Bacteria; phylum Bacteroidota; class Bacteroidia; order Sphingobacteriales; family Sphingobacteriaceae; genus Mucilaginibacter. Next base: position 7,448 of record NZ_DASVOB010000596.1, on the reverse strand, counting down.
CAGCCGGTTAATATCCTGGCCCCGGTAGTAAAGGCACGTAAAGGTCACTACCGCGAATTATTCGAATCGATCCGTAAGCAGGGCTTTTTAAAAGTTTGGGTTGATGGTGCCATTGCCGATGTTGAATCCAAAATGCAGGTTGATCGCTACAAGATCCACGATATTGATATTGTGGTTGACCGTTTGGAAGTAAGCGAAAAAGATAGCAAGCGCTTATACACCTCCGTTCAGCAGGCTTTAAAAATTGCCAAGGGCATTATCCGTATTGCCGATAAAGACAATAACGTATCCTATTATAGTAAATACCTGATGGACCCGGTTTCGGGCATCTCGTATGATGAACCGCAGCCAAATACTTTTTCGTTCAACTCGCCTTACGGCGCCTGCGAAAAGTGTAACGGCCTGGGTTATATTTTTGAGGTTGATGAGGCTTCGGTGATCCCTAACCCAAAACTGAGCATCATGAACGGCGGTTTGGCCCCTATTGGCGAATACCGCGAAACATGGATCTTCCAGGTGTTGAAATCGCTGGCAAAAAAATATGAGTTTTCGCTGTCAACCCCTATCGAAAAGCTAAACCGCGATCAGCTGGATATGATCCTGAACGGCGCGCCCGAAACACTGAGCGTTGCCGTTGAATATAATAAATGGAATGTTCAAAGCTACCAGATCACGTTTGAAGGTATTATCCGCATGCTGGAAGAACAGCAGGAACGCCGTAACGATGAAGGTATGGACGATATGGAGAACTATCGTGTACTCCGTACCTGCCCGGTTTGCGAAGGTGCAAGGCTCAAAAAGGAGTCGCTGCATTTTAAGGTAGATAATAAAAACATCTTCGAGCTGGCTTGTATGGATATCAACCACCTGCAGGAATGGTTTGATGGTTTGGAAGATAGGCTTAACGAACGGCAGAATGTTATCGCCAAAGAGATCCTGAAAGAGATTCGCGCACGGATCGTTTTCCTGCTTGATGTTGGCTTGAGCTATTTAACGCTTGATCGTACAGCCAAAACCCTTTCGGGCGGCGAGGCGCAGCGCATCAGGCTGGCCACACAAATAGGCTCGCAGCTGATGAATGTGATGTATATTTTGGATGAGCCAAGCATCGGATTGCACCAGCGCGATAATGAGCGGTTGATCAACGCCCTCAAAAACCTTCGTGACTTAGGTAATACAGTATTGGTAGTTGAGCACGATAAAGATATGATACTGGAAGCCGACCATGTAATTGACATGGGCCCGGCGGCAGGTGTACACGGCGGGCAGGTTGTTGCCCAGGGCACACCAGCCCAACTCATGAAGGAGCATACGCTCACTACATCATATATTAATGGCGAACGCGAGATAGCAGTTCCTAAAAAACGCCGCGAGGGCAATGGCAAAACCCTGAGCCTGAAAAAAGCCACCGGCCATAACCTGAAGAAAGTATCGGTTGATTTCCCGTTGGGTAAACTGATCGGTATAACCGGGGTATCGGGCAGCGGTAAATCAAGCCTGATCACCGAAACTTTATACCCTATCCTGAACCATCATTTTTTCAGAGCGAAGAAACAACCATTGCCTTATGAAAAAATTGAGGGATTGGAGCATGTTGATAAAGTAATTGAGATAGATCAAACGCCTATCGGTCGTACGCCGCGTTCAAATCCGGCTACTTATACCGGTGTGTTTTCAGATATCCGCAATTTGTTCGTGGCATTACCTGAGTCAAGGATCAGGGGGTATAAGCCCGGTCGTTTCTCGTTTAACGTAAAAGGCGGTCGTTGCGAAACCTGCCAGGGCGCAGGCATGAAGGTAATTGAAATGAACTTTTTACCCGATGTACAAGTACCCTGCGAAGAGTGCGGTGGCAGAAGGTACAACCGCGAAACGCTGGAAGTACGCTACCGTGGTAAATCCATCAGTGATGTGCTGGATATGAGCATTGAGGATGCTACACCATTTTTTGAGCATATCCCGGCCATCTACCGCAAGGTGAAAACTTTGAATGATGTAGGATTGGGCTATATCACTTTAGGCCAGGCATCAACCACACTATCGGGCGGCGAAGCGCAACGTGTTAAACTGGCTACCGAGCTATCCAAAAAAGATACCGGTAATACCTTTTATATACTGGACGAGCCAACCACAGGTTTGCACTTTGAAGATATCAACGTATTGTTAGGCGTGCTTAACCAACTGGTTGATAAAGGAAACACAGTTTTGGTTATCGAACATAACCTCGATGTTATCAAAGTGGTTGACCACGTAATAGACCTTGGCCCTGAAGGTGGCTCAGGCGGTGGTAATATCCTCTTCTCCGGCACACCCGAAGGGTTGTGTAAAGTAAAGAACAGCTTTACCGGGAAGTTTTTGAAAAAGGAGATGGGGTTGTAAGCATTAAGAACTATAATTTGCTGAAGGAGATTTGTCAATAAGATAAATCTCCTTTTTCTTTTTATTAGCTTTATCGTTTAATCAACACCCTCATGAAAAAAATATTACTCATGCTATTTATAGCAGGTTCATTTGCAGCCTGCAATCAGCCTAAATCAACCGATACCGGCAGCAGCATCCCGGCCAATAAAGATCTGGCAAAAGTTTTTGAAGATTATTTCCAGGATGGCTTAAAGCTTTATCCCTTAAATGCCACTTACATTGGCGACAGACGTTACAACGATCTTTTACCTAACGATGGCTCGGCAGAGTTTTTGAAAAAGGCTTATGATTATAACTCGGTTTACCTGTCGAAAGTGAAAAACTTTGAAAGGGCGGAGCTAAATACTGACGACCAGTTATCCTACGATATTTTTACTTACGAGGTGCAGCTGTCGCTTGATAACTTTAAGCACCATTTTGAGTACATGCCTTTTAACCAGTTTTATGCCCTGCCAATTACCATGGGGCAGTTGGGTTCAGGTTCGGGCGCACAGCCTTTTAAGTCGGTTGTTGATTATAACGACTGGCTGAAACGTTTATCGGCTTTCCAGATCTGGGCTGATACTGCTATCTCTAATTTTAACAAAGGGATTAAAACGGGTGTAGTATTGCCAAAATCACTGGTTGTTAAAATGATCCCGGAGATGCAGGACCTGGTTTCAAAAGATGTAGAGAAAAGCTTATTCTATGGACCGGTTACCAACATGCCCAAGGATTTTTCTGACGCGGATAAAAAACAATTAACTGAAGCCTATAAAAAAGCTATCACTAACATCGTCAACCCAACGTACCAAAAACTGGCCGATTACCTTAAAAACGAGTATCTGCCACATGCGCGCACCACTTCAGGTTTTTCTTCATTGCCAGATGGTACAGCTAAATACACCTACTTAGTTAAACAGCAAACCACTACCGATAAAACCCCTGAAGAGATTTATCAACTGGGTCTAAAAGAAGTTGCCCGCATCCGTGGATTAATGGATAGCATTAAAACCAGCGTAGGCTTTAAAGGCGACCTGAAAGCGTTTTTCGAATACATGAAAACCGACCCCAAGTTTACGCCTTATAAAACACCGAAGGATGTGCTTGATGCATTTGAAAATATCCACAAGCGTATGGAGCCCAACCTGAAGAAAATGTTTAACCATGTGCCTAAAACGCCATTCGAGATCAGGCAAACTGAGGCTTTCCGCGCGGCATCGGCCAGTGCAGAATATAACCAGGGTTCGGCAGATGGTACCCGTCCGGGTATTTTTTATGTACCGATACTGGATGCTACCAAGTTTAACACTACATCGGGTATGGAGTCATTGTTTTTGCATGAAGCTATTCCTGGTCACCATTACCAGATCTCGTTGACCCAGGAAAATGCGTCCTTGCCAAAGTTCCGCCGATTTGACGGTGGAGAGACTGCATACGTAGAAGGCTGGGCGCTATATTGCGAATCGTTAGGTAAAGAGCTTGGTTTATATACCGATCCATACCAGCATATGGGTGCCTTAGGAGATGAAATTCACCGCGCTATTCGTTTAGTGGTTGATGTGGCCATCCATACTAAAGGCATGACCCGTGAGCAGGCCATTAAATATATGATGGACAACGAAGCCATCAGTGAACAAGGTGCTACCGCCGAAATTGAGCGTTACATGGCTATCCCGGCTCAGGCATTAAGCTATAAAATAGGCGCACTCAAGATCCGTGAGCTGCGTACCAAATACGAGAAACAATTAGGCAGCAAATTCAATATCGCTGAGTTCCACGACCAGGTATTGAAAGATGGTGCTATGCCAATGGCAGTTTTTGAAGCGAAGATGGACGCCTGGGCTGCTAAGCAGTAAAGGAAAGGAACGAAGCAATCCCAAACTATGCAGAGGATTGCTTCGTTGTTTATTCTTATCAAGATAAAAATCCTCTTGTCATGCTGAGTAGATAAAATCCGGAGACTTTTAAGTGGAAAATGACATTTGCACCTTTTGTCATGCTGAGGTACGAAGCATCTTCTTCGCCCTATATAGCGGCCGTGTTTGTTGAAGAAGATCCTTCGTACCTCAGGGTGACAGTTTTTTTAATTATGTCATGTTGAGCGATAGCGAAACATCTTCTTCGATAAGCATAGCGAACTTACAGGGCGAAGAAGATCCTTCGTTCCTCAGGATGACAAAATCATGATAACATTTTCCTTCAACTAAACACCGCCAGCACTCCAAAATAAACCAGCATACAACCCGAGCTGATGAAATTCATGAGCATTGCATTTTTAAAGTTAGCATTGGCTGTCGACTTGCCCACCTTATAAAACCAGTAGTTGAAAAAAATGAATATCGGCGCAGCACATACCAGGAAAAAGTAAAAGTTAAGCATCATGCCGGCCAAATGCCAGTAGTAATAAGATAAAGCTATTCCCATCGCAAACAATATCCCCGAAAAAATAAAGGAGCCTTTGTAACCTAAAACGATACTGAGCGTTTTATCTCCCCGCCTGCCATCTTCCTCATGCTGATAAACCTGGGTTAGCGGATATGATGCCCCGATAAGGCAGGAGCTAATGGCACCCGGAATAATTAAGCCTAAATCCCAGTGACCGAACAAGCTTGTCCCGGTAAGGGCGGTGTAGGTAGTATAATAAATAAAACATCCCTGGAAAATAAATACCGTTAAAAAGCTGATGATAGGATATTTCTTTAAGCGGGTAGCCGGGTGGCTGTACAGTTTTGACATGATGCCATAAATGAGTACCGCAAAGGCAAATTCCCAACTAATGATAAAGCCAAGCAAAAACGCAACTGCTTCCAGTAAAATAGAAAAATAATACAGGCTGATATCCACTTCGGGAGGTTTGGCTAACAGGGCAATACTATCTTCATCCTTATCAAAATAACTGTTGTAGCCGTTACTGGCCGGGAACGCAAGAAAATGCCAGACGAAAAACACGAGTACTGCTGTTGAAATTTTCACCGTATCGGCCTGGCTAAAGGCAAACAGGTACACCGGTAGCAAAAAAACAGAAAACACAAACCGCAAATGTGCCAATGCCGACCGGGTAGGAATAAATTGTTTAAATTTCATCGTTGCTGTTTTGCTGGTAAATACTCTCAAAAGCAACTTATAGTTGCCCCGGTAACGTTATAAACTTACAACCTTTAATATAAAAAATTGTACAGCATAAATTATTATGTTTGGAAACAACGTTAATGTAACATGAATAAGAAAATTTATATAGCTGCACTTTTAATTTTCGCGGCCACAGCGGGCTTTGCGCAAACAGTAACCAAATCAGATGTTAGCTTTAAGATCAAAAACCTGGGTTTTAATGTGGCAGGCACCTTCAGTGGTTTGCAGGCTGATATCAAGTTTAAACCCAATGACCTGGCCGGCAGCTCTATTGAAGCATCCGTGGCTTCAAGTACCGTGAACAGTGATAACGAAAGCCGTGATAACCACCTTAAAAGCGAGGATTATTTTGATGTGGCTAAATATCCCAAGATCACGCTGAAGTCTGTTTCATTTAAACGTAAAAGCGGGAGCAACTATACCGGCAATTTTAACGTAACTATAAGAGATAAAACAAAGTTGATTGAAATACCTTTTACCTACGTGGAAACGGGTAATACCGCTCAGCTGAAAGGAAGCTTTCTGATATTAAGGACGGATTTTGGCATAGGCGGCAAAAACCTGATCCTTTCAAATGAGGCTAATGTTTCGGTTGAGGCGGAGATCAGCAAATAAAACAGGTTTAACTATTTTTAATGGAGAGTTGCATCAGTGCTATCGGGATAGCAAATCCCGCCAATCGTATTACCCAGCAAGATATTTACCATTTCATGGCTAATGCCTTTGGATTGGATGCAACTAATGCCGCGAGGTTAAAAGGGATCTATGACCATTCGGGAATTGATTACCGCTATTCGGTGATCCCCGATTTTGGCTACCGCGATCCTGCAGATTTTACCTTCTTTGAGCAATCGGCAGGACTTGAGCCATTCCCCGATACGCAAAAACGGTTAAAACTTTACGAAAAAGAGGCCATTGCTATAGCGGTAGATGCAGCTAAAAACTGTCTTCAAAATTTCGATGATGACATCACCGGCAGCATCACTCACCTGGTAACTATTAGCTGTACGGGTATGCATGCGCCGGGTATTGATATTGAACTGGTTGACAGGCTGCAGCTAAACCGGGATACCGAACGTACTTGTATCAATTTCATGGGTTGTTACGGCGCTATAAACGGCCTCAAAGTAGCCGACTACATTTGTCGCGCCGATGCCGATGCTAAAGTGCTTGTAGTAAGTGTGGAGCTTTGCACCCTGCATTTTCAAAAAGTGAATACCCTGGATAACTGGGTTGCCAACTCCTTATTTTCGGATGGTGCAGCAGCAGTACTGGTTGAAAATACGGCTAACCGCTTGGGTAATGGCCGTTATCTCTCACTCAAAAATTTCTATTCGGAGTTTGTTACCGAGGCCCGCAATGAAATGGGCTGGTATGTAGGTAATACCGGCTTTGAAATGAAGCTTACCTCCAAAGTATCCAAACAGATCAAAAAACATATAAAGGCGCTTACTGACCGATTTCTGTTGAAGGCAAAAACCTCAATGGGAGATATCACGGCTTACGCCGTCCATCCCGGAGGGCGTACCATTTTAGAGGCCGTTGAAGATGCATTGGAGCTTCCTGAAGAAAGCAATGCTTTTGCCTACCAGGTTTTGCAGGAGTATGGTAACATGTCGTCAGCTACAATCTTGTTTGTGCTGGATAAAATGCTGAAGGCCGGCAATTTGATTGATCATAAGATCCTGAGCTTTGCCTTTGGGCCGGGTTTAACTGTTGAAGGGATGATACTTGAAATGCATTAAGCCATGAGCGATGTAATTGTAATAGGCGGCGGCCTGGCCGGATTGTTCAACGCCATATTGCTGAACCGTGCCGGGCTTAAGGTTACAGTCGTCGAAAAGAAGACCTACCCCATGCACCGCGTTTGCGGCGAATACATCTCCAATGAGGTGATTCCTTTTCTGTCTTCGCTT
>NZ_DASVOB010000595.1:0-8514 GCF_036383575.1 Mucilaginibacter sp. | reverse complement strand
TAAAAGCATCTATCACGATAAATGAGCTATCACTTTTAGGAAAAGTAAACCTGAACTGTGCGCTGCGCTCGGTAGGGGTGATCTCTGTAGTCACATCGTGATCTGCCAAATAAACACTGTAATAATACGGCTTCACAATTTCTGCTTTATGTGAAAACCAGCTCTGTCGACCGTTTTGCGTCACCTTCATGTGCCCGGTTTCAGGCATGATGGCAAATTGGCCGTAGTCGTTCATCCACGGTGAAGGCTGGTGCGTTTGCTTAAAACCCTTGATCTTATCGGCGCTGTACATATACTGCCAGCCATCGCCCATTTTACCGGTTTGCGGCGTCCAAAAATTCATACCCCATGGCAGGGCTATGGCAGGATAAGTGTTACCATTGGAGAGCGATGGCTTTGATTGCGTGCCCATGAGCGGATTGATCAGATCGACAGGTGACGACACCTTTTCTTGTGCCGAAAGTGCTGCCGGTAAAAAGGCAAACGCCAGGAGGAGTAATTTTTTCATTTATTATTTTGGGTGCTTTATTTGCAAATCACTGTAAGGACAATTTTTTTGAGCGAATTACGCAATCTCTTTTCAAAAAAACTTCCGCACATGAAATTTCATGTACGGAAGCATAAACCAACTCTCTCTCAAAAAAGAACCTTTTACCATTTAATACTCACCTTAATGCCATCCGGGCTGTTGGCAAAGCCCAGGTATAAGGTTTTTGATGATTTATCCCATGAGGATTTTACATCAGTAATGGTTTTTCCTTCGCTGTCGGTAACTACTGTTTCCTTTGGTTGTGCGGGTAACAGGATCCGGGCGCTGTTTAATGTTTTTATAGGGCTTTTGGCTACAAACGTGTAACTGCTTTCTGTTACCACTTCGTCATAAACCCTTGAGGCCGACGCCAGTACTTTTGGCTGTTTTTTATCCGCAACGCGCTTAATTACATATAATAAGGCCTGCTCATTAGGGTTGATCGTTTTTTCGGCGAGCACGGGCAATTGCGGATCGAACAGATCGATAACGGGGCCTTTTACCACATATGGTTTGCTATCGGCATTTTCATCCATTACCGAAACAACATCATACGGGCCACGCTCCAGGTACATGCTGTTCTTAAATTTCAACTTACCACCATCGGCATCTTTTTCATAAGCCTGTTTTACCAGGTTAATGAAAGTTTCATCATTATTGGCCTGCATTACAAACTCTTTAGGGTTTTGCCTCAATACGTAAACCGCTCCTTTACCAACAGCAAAACGCTGGCTGTCGCCGGTTGGGCTTACTCCCAATAGTTTAAACAGGTGCTGTGATGGCGCTTTGAAATTATTGCCTTTTGTATCCCACCATTCCATTACTGATTGGTACGGATCATCATCTCTACCAACATAAACCAGTACACCGCCTTGTTTAACCCAGGCAGCCAGCTGCTCATGAATTTCGGCCGATACGGGTTTCATGTTGGAGTAGCTCATCACCAAAACTTTGATATCCTTAAGCGATGCCGCGTAGCCCAGGTTTTCCATGTGCACGGTTTGTACCGGTACGCCACGTTTTACCAAAGGCAGGGTTTGTCCGTAAAAATTGGAAAACTGCGGATCCTCAAAACCATTGTGCGTAGGAAAACGCTGGAACATCAATGTATTGCTCATCAGCACACCGATACCGTTAACACCTGATACCTTATTGCTTGAAACAGGCATATCATTAAGTGCATTCACCATGATCTGCATCTGGGTTGAATAAAACTGCGGGATCAGTATTTTTTCATTAGTGCCCAATACAGGGTAAGGATGGGTGTAGATCCTTTCGGGCCATGGCATTACCTCGTAATCGGCAACCATTGGGTATAACAACTTGGCGGTAAAGGTAGCCTGGTAGTTGCGTTTGTAATCGCTCCAGTCGTGTATGCGGTCTTCAATCGGGTCGGTCAGGAAAAACACTTTCCTTCCGGTTGGGGCTGTCATAGATACTACCGAACCATATTCAAGGAAGGCGTTTTCAAATACCCGTTCTTTTTCTTTACCATTAAAGTAAGTAGGCTCGCGCGAAGTGCCGGTCCAAACCTGGGCAATGTAGCCATCAATGCCCGGCAATGAAGCCAGACTTGCCTCCGGACTAACAATTTGCCATGACGAGTAGTTTACCAGCGAGTGCGTAGCTATGAACACCTTAATGTTCATGCCTTTGCTTTTGCCATACTCTTTGGCGTATGATGATACCTGTTTTATGGTTTCGTAATACAGGTTATATTTCAGTTTGTTGGATAGGTAAGTATTTTCAGGGGATGCATCCTGCGGTTTCCAGGGGAAGCCATAATATTTTTGCCACTGATTTTTAAAGCCGGCGCTGTAACCTGCACGGGCCCAAAACTCAGGCTCTTCTAAAAAGATGTTGGTGATACCCACATCTATCACACGCTTAACCACCGCGGTTTTCATGTACTCGATAAAGGAATCATCCGGCACCACGTAAGGCATATCCTTGCCGTGGAAAATTGTATCGCCTCTTTGTGTTACCTGCCCAACGCCAAGGTGGTTTTTACCATCCCATTTGCCCAAAAAGTAATCTTTGTAATCGCCCCAGGCAATACCGGTCATGAAATTCACATCGTAACCCCGGTCGCGCCATGATTTAACGCGTTGTTCAAAGGTCATATTTGGGTGATCATTGGTGCCATAAACAATGGCAATGTCTGATCGTACATCAATTTCGGGCCTCCAGGGACTGCTGGTTTGAAAAGCAGTTTTCTCTTTCAGGAATGCCGGTTTTGGGTTAGGATCCTGCGCATAAGCGCCGGCAGCAAAGGCAAGTCCGCAACAAAAAAGTAGCGTATTCTTCATAGTTATATTTTATTAAAACTGTGTTTGGGAAGAACCACTCCCTGGCCCCTCCCTCACACAGGTATTCATATTGTTTTACGGAACCTTTACCTCTTTAACGTCGGTATAGTTGTAATAATTAAGACCATAAGAAACCCTTGCACCTACACGTACAAAGTAGCTCCTTTTACCTGGCAGCTTGCCACCAAGCGTAGTAAGACTAAGAGTTTGACCAATAGTTGCATTGGCCGCGTCGCCGCTCAGCTTAGGCGTATAACGGTTATCGTAGTTATTATTGCCTACGTAGTTATTTGAATTGATAAATACAGCTACATCGCTTACGTTTTGCTGAAAATTAGGGTCAGCAGTACCGCGGGTAACTTTAAAGCTGGTAGTTATAGTACCGTCTGCATTCAAAACAGGGTCGCCTGCCCATTCTATCCTCAAAAATGGCTCAACCGAAAAGTTTACGGTGGTTACACCTTTAACATCAACCGTTTGGCTTTTATCAACAATGGTTTTGCCGCTGTTATCAACCTGAACCAATGGCACAAAAGCCCCCTCGGCCGAAATTACATTTTTACCTGCAAACAGTTTGGTGTTTTGATAGGTACCATCCTGGAATGAGGATATATAAAACGGGGTTGGGTTTGAGCTCCAGCTTATCTCCAATAATTTGATACGGGTGCCTGAGCCTTGTTCTGTTTGCAGGCTTTTACCATTCCCGGCATCAGTTACAGTACCCTTTAAGGTAACATCGGGGGCGGCATAATTATCAACCTTTTTGCATGAGCTGCCTGCGGCAACCAATACACTTAATGCTATGCTATAAAATAGTTTTTTCATCTCTCTCTTAAAATTAATAACCCGGATTTTGAATTAAATTCTGGCTTTTCTGGATCTCGCCCTGTGGTATTTGCTCATAGTACCAGCGTACATCAAAAGTGTATCTCGAATTACGCTCGTCCAAACGGGCATCAAAGAAGTACTTACCATCATTAGCCGAATAGAAAGGCATCAGCGTACGGTAAATAGTACTATTTTGTTCTTTATCGGCAACCCTCCAGCGGCGCATATCCCAATACTGTTTGTTTTCGAAGCCAAGCTCTTTTTTACGCTCCTTGCGTACTACGTCGATAGTTAAATTGGCTGTACCTGTTAACAGGTCGGCACCGGCACGTTCACGGATCTGGTTGATCTGGGTAAAGGCATCCTGCAGATAGCTCTTGTCCGACTGGCCAAGCGCGTTTAACTCTACAGCAGCTTCGGCACGGTTAAGCAGTACTTCCGCATAACGCAGCTCAATCCAGGTTTGATCAGAACGGTTTTCCAATACTTCAGATGTCGGTTTATCCGGTACAATGTATTTGCGGATAGAGAAACCAGAAACAGAGTTGGTACCATCGCCTGTAAAATAACCACTTAAACCAGCTGGGTTCATGGTTGTGCCGTTTGGCAGTTTGTACGGGGTTTGGCTGGCGTTGGCCGATTGTACAATGTTATCTGTTGGGTAATGAGCAGTTGAGCCTGCAGGCAACAGCGGACTAATGCCACCTGCCGAAGGGCCGGTATAAATACCTCTGCGGATCTCGATACTTACCCCTTTCATCACATCGCCAGGCAAAACTACAGTTGCCCTTAACCTTGGCTCGGCATTGGCAAATATATCCACAGTATTGGTGTACAGATCGTATTTACCACCGGTTGTAGTTTTGATAGTACCGTCAGAGTTTTTAGGAAAACCATCGAAAAGTTCCACAAAATCTAATGTCGGGTTAACTTCTGATGAGTAACCATTGGCACCCATTAACTGGCGCGGCACATTATATGCGTCATAACCGTGTACCGATTCAGGGTAATGATACTGACGTACAAATATATTTTCAGGGCTCGATGCATCAAAAAACATGTTCACGTAGTTTAGGTACTGCGCGTTTTTATCGCCCGCTGCCCATGCTTTTTTGTATAAGCTGTATTTGCCGTCAACTAATGCAGCGGCATCATAAGCTGCTTTAAAGTAAGTAACCGCTTTTGCCACAGGGATGCCGCAAAGCCTGTTGCCGCTACCATCAACCAATGAGATCTGGTTGTATTTAGCTATTGTACCGGCATAAAGCATAGCCCTTGATTTAAAACCAGCTGCCGCATATTTATTTGCCCTGCCTGCTTGGTTGGTTTCAGGTAAATTGGTGTAAGCATAATCCAGATCGGTGCCTATGAAATCATAGATCTTTTCTTCAGACGAACGGGGGATTTTTAATTCCTCGATGCTTTGCTCAGGATAGTTAAGCACTTTATCAACAAGCGGCACACCACCGTAACGTTTAACCAATGCAAAATAAGTAGCCGCACGCACAAACCTTGCCTCGCCTAACCAGTTATTTATTTGATCCTTAGTAAAGTTACCTGCGTATTTAGGCAGGGTTTCAGAAAAATAGTTAGCGTCCCTGATAACCCTGTAGCAATCGCCCCAGGTTGAAAGGCCTGTGTTTTCCTGCATTGATCCATTCTGGTCACGGCTTAAGGCTTCACCTGTGGTGGCGCTTGTAGGGCTGATGATCCAAAACATATTTAAACCTCTTTCGGGCGAGTACCTGAAATCTTCAATAGGTAATTCGCTGTACAACCGGGACATGTAGGCCTGGATTCCCGCGGCGGTTGCAAAAACGTCATCGTCCTTAACAATGCTCGGGGGCAGGGTATCCAGCTTTTTACATGCCGTTGTCCAGCAAAGTAAAAAAGCCAATATCGTATATGTGTATTTTTTCATGATCTGTAGTGGATTATAGTTTAACATTTACACCGATGGAATAAATTTTATCTAAAGGATATAAATAGCCGTAGTTGGCCGATGGGTGTTCAGGGTCAAGATATTTCAAGCTTGTGATGGTTAATATATTGTACCCGTTCACAAAGATCCTTGCACCCTTAATACCAATTTTTTTAGCGGCACTGGCGGGGATACTGTAACCTATTTCGGCAGATTTTAACCTCACATAAGCTGCACTGTGGATATTTGACAGCGAGTTGGTATTGGCTGTTGTACCGGTAAGCGCAAATGTACCCGGGGTCCATGCGGTATTTGGATCATAAGGATCGGCCTTAGGATCGGTTGGGTGATACCTGTCCATGAACATAGACAGGGCACTGCCACCACCCCATAGCGGGATATTCAATTGTTCGATGTATGATACATTGATACCTGCAGCTCCCTGCCAAACCGTATTGATATCAAAACCTTTGTATGAACCGCCCAGTGTTAAACCAAACGTAGTTGAAGGTACGCTGTAGTTATTGTTACTTACGTTTTGTGCAATAGGGTGTACGTCCTGATCGTTGATGACACCGTCGCCGTTCCAGTCTTGTAAAATATAATCACCAACTACCGCGTTACGTGATACAAACTGCGGGCTGTTCAGGATCTGCTGGTAATTCTGGAACTGGCCGTTGGCACCGTAACCCCAGAATATGTTGTTATAACGATTGTCGTTATTATTATGCCAGTTAAGCTGTGAGTTACCATAAGCAGAGTGTACTTTACTGATCCATTGCGTGCGGGTATAGCCGAATGTACCTTTAACAAAATAGTTAAAGCTGCCTATATGATAACGGTGGTTTATTTCGATATCAAAACCCTGAGCACGGTCGCTGTTAAGATTTTCCTGCGGTAAACCTGCACCTACAACCCCCGGAAGGTTATCGGCACGGGTATCAAGCAAGCCGCTCCTGTCGCGCCTGAAGGCATCAACAGTTAAACCTAACAAACCATTCCATGCCTGCAAATCAATACCGGCATTATAGGTTTTTGCAACATACCAGAAAATGTAAGGGTTAGCTATACCACGGCTTTGGGCACCGTTAACAAAAGTACCGTCAAATACCGAACCCGGAGGCAACCTGTTGTTGTCGCCATCAGCAGGGTAGTTATAACCGGTAAGATATTGATAAGCGTTAAGACCTGCGTCATCACCCAGTTTAGCATATGATAAACGGATCTTCAGGTCGTCAATAAACGAAAGAGCCGATGTATTTTTCCAGAAGTTTTCCTGCGAGATCCTCCAGCCTGCTGATGCACCAGGGAAGAAGCCCCATCTTTTAAGCGGAGAGTTTTTGGAGTTAGCGTCATCCCTGAAGCTAAACTCAACCAGGTATTTCGATTTATAATCATAGTTTACACGACCAACAAATGATTTGGTTACAAAATCATAAGGCCAGCCGCCATCAACCGTAGCAGTTTGATTTAACGCGTTACCCGCCGATAGCTGATCAACCGGCAATGAAAGCTGACGCTGTGCATTGAAGTTATCACCTTTTTGTTCGCTCTCTTCATAAAGTGCTAACGCAGTAATGTTATGTCCGCCCTTAAACTGTTTTGCATAGTTTAATGAAAGCTGCATCAAGGTGCTTGGTTTTTCATAAAACTGGCGGGTGATCGAACCAGGAGTTTGGTTAGCTATAGCCTGGTAAGTATTGCTGTTAGCGTCGTAATTATATTGATTGTATGAACGCTGATAGATCTTATTGCTTGAAAAATAGTAATCATAGTTATACAAGCCTTTAGCGCTTAAGCCCGGTACAAAAGGAACATTGTACGTTGCAGATACCGAAGACTGTAACCATTTATTGGCAATTTGTTTGTAGCCATCAACATTGGCATCGGCCATAGCAACGGGGTTTGAACCATCAACCTCGCCATTGTTCAGGTATGCCGGGTTATTATTGGCATAGATGCTTTGCGTAGGTACCTGCCTCCAGAATGAGCGGATGATCCACCAGGCATCCTGGTAAGGCTGATTTTTTTGTTCAATAGTACCACTCAGATTTACATCAATAGTAAGGTTTTTATTGATTTTGGTAGTAAGGTTTGAGCGCAGGTTATATTTCTTGTAGTTCAGGTCGCCGCTTTTGAAAAAGCCGTCCTGATCGGTAATACCCATACTCACAAAATAGCTGCTATTATCGGTACCGCCTGTAGCATTCAGGTTATGCTGTTGCTGAGGAGCACTGTTAGCAAAAACAGGGCTATACCAGTCGGTACTGGTTTTTGTGCCGTTTTTATAAGCTGCAAAATCGGCATCGGTGTATTTTACCTGTCCGCCGTTAACGTTGTGTAAAAGTTGCTCGTTAACCAGGGTCATGAAATCAACAGCACCAACCGGTTTTGGCATGTACGATGGAATCTGCCAGCCGTAGGTACCTGAATAGTTAAGATCAACCGCACCCTTTTTACCTTTTTTGGTAGTAACGATAACTACACCGTTTGCTGCACGCACACCATAAATAGCCGCTGATGCATCTTTCAATACCGAAACACTTTCGATATCATTAGGGTCAAGCCTTGAAATGTTATCACGCGGAATCCCGTCAATAACCACCAACGGATTGCCAAAGCCACGAATATCAAATGCATTGCTGAATGAACCCGGCTCAGATGTATTCTGAGCGATCCGTACACCTGCTACTTTACCGGCAAGCATGTTCAGCACGTTCTCGTTCTTGGTGGTCACGATCTCGCTGTTAGTAACCGATGCCACAGATCCGGTTACTGTTGCTTTACGCTGGGTACCGTAACCAACCACAACCACTTCATTCATGTTAGTGGCGTTTGGCTGAAGCTTAATACTGATAGTTTTTTGGCTGCCTACATTTACTTCCTGTGCAACGTAGCCCAGGAAACTAAACACGAGCGTTTGACTT
>NZ_DASVOB010000594.1:0-9468 GCF_036383575.1 Mucilaginibacter sp. | reverse complement strand
GCTCCGCATATGCCCTGTTGGCAGGTAACCCGTTAAGGTGGCATTAACCACACCCGGCAGCTGCCTGATCTCGTCCTTAAATGATTTTACATGGCCGCCAAGCTCAAATGCTTTATTGATAACAAGCACCTGGTTACGGTTATAACCCAGGTTTTTGGTTTGAATATAGTTGAGCTGGTTGTAAATAACGATGGTGCCAATAATGAGGAATATTGAAATGGAAAACTGGAAAACCACCAGCACACTCCTGAGCCTGCTTCCTTTAAAACCACCGGCCAGCTTACCGCTCAACACATTGATAGGTTGAAATGCCGAAAGGAAAAACGCAGGATATGAACCTGCCGCAAAACCTACTACAAGCACAATAACTAATAGGGCGGGTAACAACCATGCTAATGTTTGTGAACCAACAACCAGCTCCTTCCCTGCTACGTGATTAAACAAAGGCAACAACAGCAATACCGCAAAAAAGGCTATCACAGCAGCAGCCAGTGTCACCAATACTGATTCGGTTAAGAACTGCGCTATCAGATATTTGCGGGGCGAACCCAATACCTTGCGTACCCCTACTTCGCGGGCTCGGTTGGCTGAACGCGCTGTTGACAGGTTCATGAAGTTGATACCCGCTATAAGCAGGATAAATATGGCAATGGCCGAAAATATGTAAACGTACTGCACCGAACCATTACTATCCAAATCACCTGTGCGATTGGAGTGTAGGTGGATATCGGTTAGAGGCGTAAGGTTAAGCCTGAAATAGCTGCCGCTTTTTTCAAAGGCATCCATGTTCATGTGCAAACCAGCCTGCATTTCGCCATCACTGTATTTTTTCAGGAAAGCCGGTAATTTTTTTTCAAATACCTTGTAATCTGTTCCGGGTTTAAGTATTACGTAGGTAACATAATCGCTCCGAAGCCATTGCCCCGAACGACTGTCGGGCCAGCTTGCCATCGACACAAAAAAATCAAAATGGAAGTGCGATTGCTTTGGTATATCCCTGATAACCCCGGTAACCTTTAATAATTGATTATTATCGATGCTGAGCGTTTTACCTACAACATCGGTGCTGTTAAAGTATTTTTTAGCGATAGTTTCGGTGAGGACTACGGTATTTGGTTCTTTTAAAGCTGTAGTAGCGTTACCGTTGATAATAGGCAGTGTAAACACGTTAAAAACCGACGGATCGGCAAAAACGGTACTATACTCCAGGATATTCTCGTTTCCCTTTTTAACGTGGAAACCTCCTGAAACTTTAAGTCTGGTTGTTTCCTCTACTTCGGGAAAATCTGTTTTTAAAGCCTGTGCCAGCGGCGGCATGGCAACAGCATACAAAACGTTGTTTTCGCCAAGTTTAAGGTCCTCATTAACACGGTACGTGCGACCGGCTTTTTCATTAAAGCGGTCATAACTCAATTCATCGGCTACATATAGCACAATCATGAGACAGGTAGCCAGGCCAAGGGCCAGCCCCAATATATTTATAACCGTAAACCCCACGTTTTTACGCAGGGTACGGTAGGCTGTTTTTAAGTAATTTCTAAACATAGTTCATTGGTTCAATTGTTCATTAGTATCACACCGCACAACTGCTAACTGCCACTGCAAACTGCCTACTCGCTTTTCAAGCTCTTAGCCGGATTAGCATTTGCTGCCCTTATTGATTGTACGCTTACCGTTACAAACGCGATGATCACTGCCAGGATACCCGCTATTGCGAAGATCCACCAGTTAATATCTACGCGGTAAGCAAAACTTTGCAGCCATTTACTCATGCCATACCAGGCCAGTGGCGATGCTATCAGCGTGGCTATTACCACCAGCTTCATTAAATCTTTTGACAACAGGGTAACGATAGAGGTTACACTTGCACCCAAAACTTTCCGGATACCAATTTCTTTTACCCTTTGCTCAGCGGTAAAAGTTACCAGGCCGAAAAGACCAAGACAAGCTATACTGATAGCCAGTATGGTGAATATGAGCAGGATGTTGCCTTGTTTTTGTTCAGATTGGTATTGATTGGCAAAATTCTGGTCGAGAAAATGAATTTCTATTTTGTTTTCGATATCAAACCGGCCGTAAACCTTGCTGATATAATCGAGGGTTGCAGGAATGTTGTTTTTGCCAATCCGGATATACATATTGTCCTCATCATTGGCGGTAAATGGCAGATATAACATCATTGGTGCAACTTTGTGCTGCAACGAATAAGTGTTAAAATCTTTAACTACACCAATTATTTTCCGGCTGATCACATTGCCTTTATCATCTACCCCAATCCTTACAGAGCGGCCGATGGCATCCTTCCAGCCCATCTCGTTAACCAGTGTTTGGTTTACTATGATCGATTCCTGCCTGTCGGTGCTCATATCCGTCGAAAAATTTCGGCCTTTGGCAAGCTTAACTTGTAGAGTTGGAATAAAATCTTCATCAATAATGAGGTTTTCCACCATTTTTGACTCAGAATTAGCCTTTCCATCGGCTCCGATATTGAAATTGCTTGAACCAATATCATTATTACCTATTGGATTACCGGCAATGCCTACTGCTTCAACAGCCGGGTTTTGCAGTAACTGACTTTTAATAGCGGCTATTTTTGTACGTACCGATTTATCGCTGATGTGAAAAGTGAGCGTTTGGGCTTTATTAAAGCCGAGGTCCTTGTTCATTACATAATGCAGTTGCCTGTAAATGATACACGAACCAACTACCATGACAATGGTAATTACAAATTGAAACACCACTAATGATTTCCTGAACATAATGGTAGCGACCTGGCTACCCATTTGCCCTTTCATAGCGGCTATAGTCCGGAAGCCAGACAGGAACAAGGCAGGATATAAACCACTTAAAATGCCCGTAGCGAAAGCAAATAACATAAATATTACTACCGTTTTGCTCAAACCAAACTGTAGTAATACCAGGTTCTTACCCGATAACTGGTTGAAATAAGGCAACAGGAACTGTACCATTACTGATGCAATAAGAGCTGCGATGAGGGCAAATAAAATAGATTCGGCAAAAAACATCATGATCAATTGCTTTTTGCTTGAGCCGATAACCTTGCGCACCCCGATCTCTTTGATCCGTATTGAAGAACGGGCCGTAGTAAGGTTAACATAATTTATAACAGCTATGACCAGTATCAGCAGGGCTACAACACCAAATACATATACATAAGTGATATTACCATTGTTGCCCAGCTCATAATCAAGATTTGAATTAAGGTGGATTGACGTAAGTGGCTGCAGCTCCAGATTGTATTTCATAGCACCAAGCGTGCCTTTGATGTATTTGTTAAAGAAAACGTCAGATCCTGCTTCTATCTTTTTAAAATCATCATGGGCTTTAAGTAATACATAGGTGTAAATGTGCGAATTCCCCCAGCCTTCGGTATATCCATCGGGTAATGAGCGTAACGCGCTGAAACTAAATTGTGAATTTGCAGGCACATCATCAATTACCCCGGTAACGGTACTTGGATTATTTTCGATGAGTACTGTTTTATCCAATGCATCCGCAACGTTACCGAATAGCTTTTCAGCAAGGGTTTTAGTTAGTACAATGCTTTGCGGCTTTGTTAAAGCAGTATTGGGATCACCGGATAAAAAGTGGTGGGTGAACAGGTTAAAGAAGCCTTTATCGGTAAATAGCATCCCTCCTTCGTTGATCTGTTTGTCGCCATAGGTTATTTTGCCTCCGCCCTCGGCATCAATGCGGATTGCGTCTTCCACTTCGGCATAATCATTTTTTAAGGCGGGAGCATAAGGCGGCGAGGTAACGGCAAGGTTAAACTTACCTCCATTCCAGGTGCCGTGTTGTACTACGCGAAAAATACGATCAGCTTTAAGGTTATAACGATCGTAACTCCATTCATCAACCACATAAAGGCTGATAAGCCAGAACGCAGCAATACCCGTAGCTAAGCCGAAGATATTGATAAACGAAAAAACCTTATGCTTAATGAGGTTTCTCCAGGCTATTTTGATGTAATTACGTAACATAGGTAAATGGTTTATAGGCTCTAAAATATTAAAACTCGTACCAAATATACATTACATTAAAAATCAATAACTTATATATAAATCACTAATTTAAAACCGTACGGTAATGGAACACTTGTAGTGCGTTTGTGAACGATACTTTAGTGATTAGAGGTTGGAGATCAGAGGTTAGATTTTTCTCCGGCGCTTTTCTGGCGCAAGTATTGAGTGGTTGCCGGTGCGCAGCTTACTTGTGCCGTCTACAGCTTGAGGTAAAAAGTCTTAAGTACGAAGTTCAAAGTAGCTCTTTAATTGAGACTTTAAACTTCGTACTTAAGACCTCAAATCATTCCGACCGTAAACTCTTAACCGGATTTGCCAGTGCTGCTTTTATAGATTGAATGCTAATGGTAGCCAGGGCAATCAACGTTGCACCTCCACCTGCCAGCAGGAAGATCGAAACAGTCATATCTATTTTGTAAGCAAAATCCTGCAGCCATTTACTCATCGAGTACCAGGCAATCGGCACGGCTATCAGAATAGAGATAATGATAAGCAAGACAAATTCACTGGCTAATAAACGGATGATACTGCCAATACTTGAACCAAGTACCTTGCGGATGCCGATCTCGCGTGTTTTAACCTGTGCCGAATAGGTTGCCAATCCAAATAAGCCAAGGCAAGAGATAACGATAGCCAGGGCTGAAAACATATTGAACAGGGAGCCAGTATGTTCCTCGGTTCGGTATAACTGACTAAAGTTTTCATCAAGAAATGAATACTCTATCGGGGTATCATTATTATATTGCTTCCAGGTACTTTGTAGTGCCGTGATTGCCTTTTGAGCCTGCCCGCCGGTTGTTTTAATGAACATACGGTAACATTCATCGGGCCGGTAACATAATACTGCGGGCTCAATCTTTTTACGCATGGAAGCGTAATTGAAATCCTTTACAACGCCTATGATCGTTCCGCGTGTTTTTTGTATCCGGATGTTTTTTCCAATCGGATCTTTTATGCCCATGGCCGCCACGGCTGTTTCATTAATAATAAAATGAGCAGAATCAGCTACAGCACCGGTAAACGCCGCCCCTTCTTTCACTTTTAGTTTAAAAAAGCTGATATAATCTTCATCAACAAAAATGGGGTGAAATAGCAGGTTTGATTTTGCTGGTTTTCCATCCCAATCATTATCTCCCGTCCATCCGCCAAAATCAACGATATTACTGCTGCTCCGGGTAACGGCTAATACACCGGGCTGTTTAAGCAAATCGGCTTTGGCAGCGTCATAGTGTGGTTTAATATCCACCATACCAAACATCAGCACGTTCTCTTTGTTGTAACCAAGGTCGCGGCTGCGGATATAGCTGAGTTGTTTTCCTATAACCATTGTGCCAATAATAAGCACTATCGAAACCGTAAATTGTAAAACAACCAAAACCCTGCGAAAAGCTACATTACCAATGCCCGCTGCTACTTTACCTTTAAGCGCCTTTAACGGCTCAAATGAGGAAAGCAGTAATGCCGGATAAATGCTTGAGGCAGCAAGTGTACCGGCAAGTGTCAATACAATATAGAGCCAAACTTGATAGCTACCTAAAGAAAGCTGTAGTTCTTTGCCCGAAAATTTGTTATAGGCAGGCATCAGCACGTACATTATCATTATAGCAAAAACCGTGGCTATAACGAACATCAATGTTGTTTCAATTATAAACTGCAGAAAAAGCTGCATTTTACCCGCACCAATTATTTTACGCATGCTCACCTCTTTAGCACGCAACATGGAGCGCGCAGTTGAAAGGTTTACGTAGTTGATACAAGCTATTACCAGTATCAGGATGGCCACAATGGCAAAAGTGCGCACGGTTGACATGCCCCCATCGCTGCCATCAGCTTTGTACAGGTGCATTTTCAGGAACGGCTGTGCCAGGTAAGGTACCGGTGCGTCGTCCGGCTTATTACGCTCATGGATGGCCTGCAATTGTTTTTCTAATTTACGCAGGTCCGCGCCCGGTTTAAGCAGCAAATAAGTTTCAAAACTAAAATTGATCCAGTCGGCATCCATTGAACTGATGCGCCCTGTGCCATTATAACTGGCATTATTTTTCACATAGGCAAGATTGTTAAACCGGCTTAAGGGCATCATCACATTGCAGACTATACTTGAATTTGCAGGATGATCACTAACCACACCAGTAACTTTCAAAACATCATTGCGGCCAAGGGTAATGATTTTACCAATGGGGCTGTCATTGCCAAAATACTTTTTTGCTACCTTCTCGGTTATCACTACCGAGTTATTATCGGGGAAAGGATGCTTTCTATCGCCCTGTACAAGCGGAAAACCAAAAACGTTAAAATACGAAGGGTCGGTAAATGCCAGATCGGTTTCCCGAAAAACCTTGTCGCCATACCTAAACGATGCGCTGCCTATATTCATAATGCGCACACCGTCCTTAACCTCCGGGATCTCATTTTTAGCGAAGGTTGTAACCGGTGCTATAATTTGGGTAAATATCTGCTTGCTTATATCAGTACCGCCTACAATACCTATACGGTATAAGTTTTCACCTTGCGTGTTAAACCTGTCAAAGCTCAGTTCATCCTGCACCCAAAGCAACATGAACAACCCAATCACCAGGCCAAAAGTTAAGCCGGTTACATTAATGGCGGCGTAAAACTTATTGCTTACAATATTACGCCAGGCGGTTTTTGAATAGTTTCTTATCATGGTGCATATCATTAAGTCACCGGGTCATTAAGTCATTAGCCAACATTCAATGGTTTAATGACCAGTGACCTGATGACGGGTTATTCATTCTTCAAACTTTTAACCGGGTTGCTCAATGCAGCTTTAATAGCCTGCCAGCTTACCGTGAGCAAGCAAACAACCATACTGATACCGATAGTTGCTATAAACACCCATGCGCTTATATCCGTGCGATAAGTATAATGCTGCAGCCATTTGCTCATGTTATACCAACTCAACGCCGAACCGATAACAAAGGAAATAACCACCAGTATCAAAAACTCTTTAGACAGATTGAACCATAAACTGCTGATACTTGCGCCCAGCACCTTGCGGATGCTGATCTCCTTTTTGCGTTGCTCGGCCGAGAACGAGGCAAGGCCAAACAAGCCTAAACAGGATATAATGATAGCCAATACCGTAAATGAACTCGATAGCGTGCCTAACAGCTTTTCATTTTCAAATTTCCCGCTAAAGCTTTCATCAACAAACTTGTATTCAAACGGATATTCGGGGTTGTACTTTTTATAGATGTCGCCAATTGCAGCAAGGCTTTTTGATAGCGGAGCTTTGGGGTTTAAACGAATGCCAAGCTGGCCCGCCCAGCCTTTATCAAAACCAATAATAGCTGGCTTTACAGGCTCATATGGTGAACCCCAAACAAAATCTTTAACAATACCTACAACTGTGCAATTGCGTCCCTGCCATTTCACGATCTGGCCAAGGGGCTCTTTTAAGCGCATCAGTTTAACGGCCGATTCGTTCATGATGAGCGATAATGAGTCGGCCATGTGGCCTGGTATATAATCACGTCCTTTTATTAATTCAAGCTTATAAGTTGAAATAAAATGGAATGAGGTAACGATCTGGTCAATAGGTATTTTATCCTCGCCTGGTAATTGTCCGGGCCAGTTGATACCCCAACTGCTGCTGCCATTGCTGGCTATACTGCCAGATGTTTCTGCGGCGTCAACAGCGGCTCCTACATTTATTATATCCGTTCTGAAGTTTTCATACTCCTTATACAAATTACCTTCTAACGAGATCTCTATGAGCCCGTTCTTTGAGTAACCTACCGGACGGTCTTTAATATAATTGATCTGTTTATAGATCAGGATGCTTGAAAGAATAAGACATGTAGCAAATACAAATTGTACTATCACCAATACCTGCCGTAGATGTAATGTCTGTTTACCCGCCTTATTTGTACCTTTTAAAACCTTCACCGGTTTAAACGACGACAAAAACAATGACGGATAACTACCTGCCAGCAAACCTGTTACCACTGTCACCAATATAGCAGCGCCCCATGCCCATACGTTATTGTAAGGAATAGTTAATTGCTTGTGTATAATTTGATTAAAGTAACCAAGTGTTGCAGTCATCAGCACTAATGCTACTATAAGCGAGATCATAGCAGTAAATAGCGATTCGCCCAAAAATTGCTGTATAATGGAAAACCTGCGGGCGCCAACAACTTTACGGATACCAACCTCACGCGACCGGCGTTCCGAACGGGCTGTAGAGAGGTTCATGAAATTGATACAGGCAATTAGCAAAATGCCAATGGCCAGGAACAGGAATAGACGGACATATTCAATTGCACCACCCGTATTTACACCATTCTTAAAGTCACTGTGAAGATGCCATTGGGCAAATGGGAACAGGAACAACTGATTTTCTTTATTATGATCATCATAGCGGCCAATTAACTTTTTGATTTCGATATTAAGCTTACCAACATTAACACCCGGCTTAAGCATAACATAAGTAACAAACGAATAGTTACCCCAGCCCGATGTTTTCACCCAACCATTATCAGCTTCATAAAGTTTCCATGAAATAAGCGCATTAAACCTGAACGTAGAATTTCGGGGCAGATCTTTGTAAACAGCACTCACTTTTACCAGCCGTGAACCATTTAACTTAACAGTTTTACCTATGGGATCAACATCGCCAAAAACAGCTTTTACTGCCGATTCGGACATGATAACTGACGACATATCCCTGAACGCGTCTTTTTTGCTACCCTTTACAAAATCAAGCGTAAACATGTTCAGAAACGACTCATCGGCCGCCATGGTATTAACCTTTAACGGTTTATTGTTGTAATTAAACAGTTGATCGTATGACCAGTTTGCACGGGTAGCGTACTCAACCTCCGGATAATCCTTTTGCAGCACGGCAGCAACCTGCACAGGTGTGGCATCCCCCGTGTTTATTTCGCCGTTTGAGGGCTGGGTGCGCATTACTTTGTACAACCTGTCTTTATTTTGGTGAAACCCATCATAAGTAAATTCATTGTACACATACAACAGCAGCATAAAGCTCACTGCCATGCCAACACCCAAACCACCAATGTTGATGGCCGAGTAAAGCTTGTTCTTGATCAAGCTTCGCCACGCGATTTTTAAATAGTTCTTAAACATATCTGTTGTACATTAATTCAATTGTTTATTAGTTCATTAATGTGTCTGGTTTCCCCCTAATCCCAGACTAATCTCTGATCTCTAACCTCTAATCACTCCGATCTCAAACTCTTCACCGGGTTAGTTAATGCCGCCTTAATGGCCTGAAAACTTACCGTTGTGAAAGCAATAACCAACGCCAGTACGCCCGCAAAAACAAAGATCCACCAGCTTATATTTATGCGATAAGCAAAATCCTGCAGCCAGCTATGCATAGTAAACCAGGCTATTGGAAATGCTATCAGTGATGAAATGAGCACCAATATCAAAA
>NZ_DASVOB010000593.1:0-6433 GCF_036383575.1 Mucilaginibacter sp. | reverse complement strand
CGCCTTACAGCCGTATAGAAACTATTGTGCTGCAAGCTTTCCCGGGCATGACGTCAACAGCAATCCCTAACTTGACTGCCGCTAAAGCCGACCGGGTTTATGAACTGCGCAGCTATGAAAGCGCGACAGAAAAATACAATGTAAATAAAGTGCGGATGTTTAATACCGGTGATGAAATAGGGCTTTTTAAAAGATTGGGTTTTAACGCTGTTTTTTATTCGGAAGTGATAGCGGGCAGTCATATGCCTAACCTGATGTACATGACCACTTTTAACAACAAAGCAGACAGGGATAAGCATTGGGACGCTTTTGGCAATGATGCACAATGGAAAGCGCTGACGGCAAATGAGGAATATAAGAATAACGTTTCACATGCTGATATCATTTTTCTGCACCCAACTGAATATTCAGATTTTTGAAAGTCCCCCTTTTTTAATCCTTAGATGTTTTACACACTGTTAAGCTAATCCAACTTAAAGTCCCCACCTGAGGATAACCCGGGTTACGCTATTTTAAGTTGGCTTACAAGTTTAGGTTTTTCTGCTAAATGATTCGAATTATGTTCAATAGGAAATTGCAATGGATGTACTTTTCAGACTTTAATTGGATTACATTAAAAACGATAGCAGGTTATCTTCAAAAAAGCATGGCATACTGTGTGATTTTATATATCGGCTCAGATAAACAGTTAATTTGAGCTGATTGGCGATCTAAATAGGCTCAACATAGCTTGATAGAGGACCGGATCTCCTTTATAAAGTAACATTGGCTTCCAGGCCAATGCGAACGCACCGCGTTCGCATTGGTAAATAGGAGCAGGCCTAACAGGGGGAGGACTTATTTAAAGGACATTTATAATTTTACCCCGGAGTTTGTTTAGAATTTTGGACTCCACAGCAAATAGAAGCGGGGTATTATGAATTAGATTTGTAATCATGAAGCCTGTGATACAGCTATTCGGAGAATCCTTTCTTTATTCGTGTTCGTTTGCTCAGACACATGCGTATGAGCAATTTGTTCCGGAGCATGTGCTGGCGTACCAAATTTCAGGGCAAACCCAAATTTATCATCAACAGCAGGAAATGATATTGGAAGAAGGACAGATTTTGCTTGCCCGAAAGAACCAGTTTGCCAAAAGTATCAAAATCCCCGCGGGAGAAAAAGCCTATCAATGTGTTTCTGTTTTACTGACCAAATATCAGTTACAGCAATTTGCATTGGATAATGTTATTTCCTGCGAAGAGCGGTATCAAGGTCGCAAAAATATTTTGCTTGGACCGGATACGATGCTGAAGGATTATTTCCTTTCCATACTATCTTATATTGAACCGGGGAAAAGTGTAAGCCGGAAGCTGGCATCTGTTAAGGTAGATGAAGCCATTTTATTGCTGCTGGCAATACGGCCGGATCTGAAATCCTTTCTTTTTGATTTCAGCGATCCGTATAAGCAGGACCTGGAAGAATTTATGCTGAAGAATTTTCATCATAATGCGCCGATCAAACATTTCGCAAAGCTCAGCGGGAGAAGCCTGACCGGTTTTAAGCGTGATTTTGCGGAGATTTTCAATACCTCTCCCGGTATCTGGCTTAAAAACAGAAGGCTCTCTGAGGCCTACTATCTTATCAAGAAAAAGGGCCTGAAGCCCCGGGATATCTACCTGGACCTGGGTTTTGAGAACTTATCGAACTTTTATACTTCTTTCAAAAAAAAATATGGGCATACTCCGGCCGAAATTAAACTTCAAAACAAATAAACCATGAGCATTGAACAAAGACTACAGGAACTGGAAGACCGGATAGCTATCCGGGAGCTGATAGATCAGTATACTTATACTGCAGATACCCGTGACGCTGAAGGGCAAATGGCAATTTTTACCGGGGATGCAAATTTCGAGGTATATATGGATGAAAAGGTACCAACGCCTACCCAGGTTGTCACTGGTCGGAAAAACCTTCGTCCTGTTTTCGATGATCTGAACCAATACCTTTCGACTATGCATTTTAATGGGCAAAGTACGTTGAAGCTTGATGGCGATAAGGCAACCGGGGTTACCTATTGCCGTGCTTACCACCTGAAAATCATGGATGGCGCGCAAAAGCTGATGATCGCGGGGATCCGATACTATGATACAATGGTTAGGCAGGATGGTGTATGGCTGTTTTCGGAGCGAAAATTAAAAGTGTGCTGGATTGAGAACAGGTAAAAGTGCAATGGGGGGGCCAATACCCGGCCGTGTGATCAAAAAGAGGGGAGAAAGCAATATCAGGTATCTGTAATATTAAAAAACAAAAAGACATGGAAAAATCAAGTCTGTTTATAATTAAAAAGGCAAACAGGAACATCTTTCTATTTGCACTTGCCGGCTTGGCATTATTAATTTCATTTGCGGCCACAACAACAAATTCACCGAATCGCATGAAAAAATCAAATCAAATTATATATATGAAAAAGAACAACGTTGCAGGAACCTGGAATTTGGTTTCCGGTTACCTTGATAATCACGGAACTCATATAAATATCCTTGGTACGCACCCGGCCGGGATGTTGATTTTCACTGAAGATTTACACTTTATCGTCATCGTCCATAACCCCGATATACCAAAGTTTGCTTCAGGAGACCGTGCAAACGCTACGCCGGAAGAATACAAAACTGCGGTAACTAATAGCCTTGGCGTATATGGCACTTATACCGTAGACGAAAATGGTGACTTTGGCGAAGAACAGGTTTTAGGCTCTACGTTCCAAAACATGAACGGCCACACCAGGGGTAAGAATGAAATTGATGTAAAAGTTGATGGTAACAGGTTGATGGAAATTCAAAAAATAGGGGACGGAATTGCGGTTCATCTGGATTGGAAACGGGCGGAATAGTACGGAATTATGAAGAAGTTACCCTTAACGGCACAAAGTTGCAACTTAAAAATCGTGTCGTCATGCCGGGGCAATGGTGGCTGAAGTATCGAAAGGTAAAATAATCCATCTTTTTGATGTTTATATCCATTTTTAGAATTTATCGAAAAGAATAGTTTTAGATTCGAAAAACACACTTACTAACCTGATTTCCCTTTTTGATTATGCGAAAAAGCCATTCGTCTTACCTGTTTATTGCTCAAACCCTGCTTTTAACATTTTTTTTATCAGCAGCTACAGCTCAGGAGCGTCCGCAAATGCTTTATTACACGAAGCCTGCCGGACAATGGGAAGAGATGTTGCCTATGGGCAATGGGAGATTGGGGATGATGCCCGATGGCGGTGTGACCAATGAAAATATTGTATTGAATGACATTACACTATGGTCAGGATCACCGCAGGATGCGAACAACTATGGTGCTTATAAAAGGCTGCCGGAGGTAAGGCGATTATTGCTGGAAGGCAAAAATGACGAAGCGCAGGCTATTATCAATAAAGATTTTATTTGCAGAGGAGCGGGGTCCGGGAATGGAATCGGCGCCAAAGATCCTTTTGGCAGCTATCAGATATTTGCAAACCTGCATTTACAATTTAAATACTCCGGTACCGACAGCACGGGTATCAATCCCGGTAACTATTCAAGGGAACTTTCCTTAAATAATGCGATAGCACGTTGTTCTTACAGGGTAAATGGCGTCACTTACACCAGGGAATACTTTACCAGCTTTGGTGACGATGTTGATATAATCCGTATTACTGCTGATAAACCGGGACAAATTAACCTAAATGTTTCAATTGACCGGCCGGAACGTTTTAGTACAGGAGTGAGCAATTCAGGACTGGAAATATCCGGACAACTGGATAATGGCACGGGTGGAAACGGAATGCGTTACTACGGTTTGGTAAAAGCTAAACTAAAAGGCGGAAAGGTTATCTATGGTGGCAACGCTCTTCAAATTAATGATGCAACCGAAGTAATTCTATATGTTTCTGCCAAAACCGACTATAAAGCTCCTCTTTATAAACAACAGGCCGGGAAAATAATGGCAGCTGCAATGGCCAAGCCTTATGCCTTGCAAAAGCAAGGGCATACCAGGAATTATCAAAAAATGTTTAACCGGGTAAATATTACTTTAGGCAC
Organism: Mucilaginibacter sp.; assembly: GCF_036383575.1. Lineage (GTDB taxonomy): Bacteria > Bacteroidota > Bacteroidia > Sphingobacteriales > Sphingobacteriaceae > Mucilaginibacter. Next base: position 2,381 of record NZ_DASVOB010000593.1, on the reverse strand, counting down.
AAAGAATGCAGATAATTTACCTACTGACGAAAGGCTGGCGCAATTTCAGCAAAATCCCCAATCAGATACCGGCCTGCCCGCATTATTCTTTCAATTTGGGCGTTATTTACTAATTAGCAGCATTAGGGTCGGCTTGCTTCCCCCCAACCTTCAGGGACTATGGGCAAATCAAATACAAACGCCCTGGAACAGCGACTACCACGTGGATCTTAACCTGCAGATGTGTCATTGGCCCGTGGAGGTGGCGAACCTTTCCGAACTGGACCTGCCGCTGACAGAATTTGTCAGAGGATTACAAAAAAACGGTACCCGAACTGCCAAAGCTTATTACAATGCTGACGGATGGATAGCGCACGTTATTGTCAATGTGTGGGGATTTACAGAACCCGGGGAAGCTGCCAGTTGGGGAAGTACCAAAGTTGGCCCGGGCTGGTTATCCAATAATCTTTGGAGGCATTATTTATTTACCCAGGACAAAGCATACCTGCGGAGCATTTATCCTATTATTAAGGGTGCCGCCCAATTTTATAACAGCTTGCTGATCAAGGACCCAAAAACAGGCTGGCTTGTCACATCGCCATCATCTTCACCAGAGAACGCTTTTTATATGCCCAATGGCCATATCGCCAGTATATGCATAGGACCAACCATCGACAACCAAATTGTCAGGGAATTATTTGGCAATGTGATCTATGCGGCATCTTTGCTTAAACAGGATCCCTTTTTTGAAAAATATCTGGCCGGAAGATTAAAGCAGATCCCTCCGGCAGGGCAGGTTGCAAAGGACGGAAGGCTCATGGAGTGGCTGGAAGATTATAAAGAAACAGAACCCTACCATCGCCATATCTCCCACCTGTATGGTCTGTACCCGGCATCCTTGATTACGCCCGAAACAACTCCCGGGCTTGCAGAAGCAAGCCGGAAAACGCTGGAAGCAAGAGGAGACGATGGCACCAGTTGGTCGCTTGCATACAAGATGCTTTTTTGGGCAAGATTACATGATGGTAATCGTGCTTTTAAACTGTATAAAGACCTGATGCGGATGACACGCAAAACAGATATTAATTATGGAGCCGGTGGTGGGGTATACCCCAATCTTTTATCCGCGGGGCCTCCTTTTCAAATTGACGGGAACTGCGGGGGAACAGCAGCTATTGCCGAAATGCTCGTGCAGAGCCATGCAGGGTTTATTGATCTGTTGCCTGCAATCCCGGATGCCTGGAAGGAAAGCGGGAAGGTAAAAGGACTCAAAGCAGAGGGGAACTATGTGGTTAATATGAAGTGGAACAATGGTAAAGTATCTGATTTTGAAATCTTCGCGCCTTTTCCTAAAAAGGTTAAAGTGAAGGTTAATGGGATGATGAAAACAATTATCGCAAAGAAAATAAAAGTTTAAGGGGGTGGTTACCAGAGAGAGCAACTTCCAGCAAAGGCCAATTCTCAGCCACTGCCAATAAGTAATATATGGTCAGCATGTTACTCGCTGAATTTTTTGCGGGCTAATATCCGTGTAACTGGTTTATTTTTTTAATATTTATAATCTATCGCAGAAAATCAAAATTCATTTTTAGCAGTCTTTTCACTAATTACGAATTAAGCCGATTGGTATATTTTCAAGTTTTATTACGTGCATATACATTTACCAATAGCATTACCTAATTCTGCGCCATAACATGTTTAACGCAAATTTCAAAAATGACAAGACGTTTTTAGATCGCTTAAGTAGAGGTACGTTGTTATGATAAAATAATTTAAGTACTTGAAAACTTGGAATCTTCTTGATATTTATAGCAATGAGCCGAATAATATTCTAATCGGCTCATGATTTTGCTATATTTGAGTTGAATAAATAACCTAATCGGCTCATTATGTACAATTGGCAACTTTCGGAATGGCCTAACTTCGTTTATGAAGTACAGGAGGTCCAACCGTTAATTCTGGCGTTTGCGCAAGAAACAGGGGAAGTAAGTGGCGTTATTCAAGGACTATCCGAAGAATTAAAGCAAGAAACACTCCTTCAACTCATGTTGTCTGAAGCTGTTAAAACCTCTGAAATCGAGGGCGAGTATATCAGTCGTGAGGATGTAATGTCATCTATTAGAAATAATCTCGGGCTGAATGAAACGCTTATTGATGTAGAGGATAAACGGGCGGGAGGTGTAGCTCAATTGATGCTGGAGGTACGAAAATCGTTTGATCAGCTGCTGAGTTTGGATATGCTCCGGACTTGGCACGATATGTTGATGACCGGCGCACGGAATGTTAACCCTGGCAAATGGCGAATAGGGGCCGAGCCGATGCAGATAATTTCAGGTGCGTACGGTCGGGAGGTAGTGCATTATGAAGCCCCACCATCTTCAGATGTCCCTAAAGAAATGGAG
>NZ_DASVOB010000592.1:0-4186 GCF_036383575.1 Mucilaginibacter sp. | reverse complement strand
CAGGATATCACGCAGCGTATCGTACCCGGCAGGAGAAACAGCGCCGCACAACAGCAAAAGCCCTATGTGATCCTGATCTCGGCCGATGGTTTCCGGTATGATTATGCCGATAAATACAAAGCGGAGCATTTGCTGGCTTTCGCTCAGGAAGGTGTCAGGTCAGCATCAATGATCCCGGTACTTCCTTCTTCCACTTACCCAAACCATTATGCCATGGCAACTGGTTTGTATCCAGCGCACAATGGCATCGTTCAAAACATTTTTTACGACCGCAAGCTGAAGAGATACTATGATTCGGGCGAAAAAACAGAAACTCAAAACCCCGTTTGGTATGGCGGCACACCGCTTTGGGTCTTGGCTGAACAGCAACAAATGCTTGCCGCCAATTTTTATTGGGTGGGTTCCAACACCCCTATCAAGGGCATTTACTCTACTTATTATTACCCGCATAATGAAAAAATCTCCATCCACAACCGTATCCAGGATGTGGTTAACTGGCTGAAATTGCCCGCCGATAAACGGCCGCACCTCATCACCTTTTACCTCCCCCCTGTTGACGACGCCGGGCACGACTTCGGCCCTAATTCGCAGCAGGTGATCGATGCTGTTCATAACGTCGATTCTACCGTTTACGAACTGGTTAAAGCAGTAAAGACTACGAAACTTAATGTTAATTTCATCTTTGTATCTGACCATGGCATGGGCCAGCCGGACACTCAACATCCGCTGCCCACTCCCTCGGCGTTGGATACTTCCAGGTTTATTATCTCCGGCGATAGAATGATGGTAGAGCTGATTGCCAAAGATCCGACCGATATACAAAAAACCTACCAGGCACTAAAAAACGAAGGCGGCGATTATGACGTTTACCTCCGCGACAATATGCCGGCACATTTACACCGCTCAACAAGCGATGACAAGTACAACCGTATAGGCGATATCATATTACTGCCGCACTGGCCCAAATTGTTCAACATTTACAACCGGAAACTTGACATCGGGCAGCACGGCTATGACCCGGCTGCGGTAAAAGATGTTCACGCCATCTTTTTTGCCTGGGGGCCTGCATTTAAGCAGCATATCCAAATTGGGCCATTCCCCAATGTGGATATTTACCCGTTAGTAACTGAGCTACTGGGCCTCAAATACACCGAAAAAATTGACGGCACTGATCAACTGGCAACAAAAGTGTTGATCAGGTATAATTGATCTGTCAAAACACACAAAATATCTGTAAAGCTATTCGAGATTCTTTCCTCTATGGGCAAAAAAGCCGCCCTGTTTTCGCAGAGCGGCTTTTTGTTATTGCATCTTCATAAAATGAAGCAATGGCAGCACAAACCATGAACTAAATAGCTTTATAAGCCCTGACAACTACCCACATCTATTGCAAATAAGCTACTTACCTCGGGCCGAAGACCCTGTCGATTTATTCGCTCCTCAAACTCTTCACAGGATTAGCCAGCGCCGCTCTCAGGGCCTTGTAACCTACGCTTGTCCAGGCAATGGCAACAGATGCCAATAATGCCATGATAAATATATCCGGCCCGATGGTGATCCTATAGGTAAAATCCTCCAGCCATTTATGCATGAAATAGTAGCCGATAGGGCCCGATACAGCGAAAGCAATGACGATAAGCACTGTAAACTCTTTAGAGAACAGGTATATAATATGGCCCACGGAAGCGCCTAATGTTTTGCGTATGCCCACTTCTTTGGTGCGTTGTAAAGCCATAAATGATACAAGGCCATACAACCCAAGGCATGAAATGAAGATGGCTACGCCGGCGAATATTTTAAAAAGTGTAGATAATTCATCCTCATTTTTATAAAAATCAGCGATGGTTTTGTCGAGGAAATGATATTCATATACGCCTTCCGGATAAGCTTTGTTCCATAAGCCTTCAACACTTGCAAGGGTCTGCCTTACATTCAGTGATTGAATCTTGATATTCAACTTAGAATACTGTGCCTTCCACGAGCCCATCAACACCGGCGGAATGGCATTCTTGAGCGATGATATATTGAAATCCTTTACCACACCTGTAATCCGTGCATTCAATTTCTTATCATTCCATAGCATAATGTATTTGCCTATGGCTTGCTTCGGGTTGGTAATGCCAAGTTTATGGATCAATGTTTCATTAACAACATAACCCGATATGGTATCAGCTTTATTGTAGGGCCCGCCTGCTACAAATTGAATATCGTACAATTTAAAATAGTCAACATCGGCCCATTTCAGGCATGCGCCAAAATCAACCTGTTTAGCCGCATTATTGAATTTAAAGTCGCTAAACCAACCGCTGTTATCAGACGGGGCGTATAAACTAACACTTACATCCTTAATTCCGGGTTGCTGTAAAAGCTGGTCCTTCAACGCACCTACCCTTGCCCTGCTGATGCTATCGCCCGGAAAAGGAACAGTGATCACAGCATCTTTATTAAACCCCAGCGATTTGCCTCTAAAATAATTCATCTGGTAGATCAATACCAGGGTTCCAATCACCAAAAACTGGGCTACACAGAACTGTCCAACCACTAACACCCTACGTAAAGAGATCCCGCTCGCGCGCCCGGCGTTGATCTTGTTCCTTAACGCGGCTATCGGGTTAAATCCCGACAAAACAAGTGCCGGATAGAACCCAGCCAAAAAGGTGACACCAATAACTACCCCTGCTAAAAACAAGATCACGATCGGATCTGCCAGAAAACTCATGCTCAGCTGAATCTCAAGCAAGTTATTCAACATTGGCATAGCTATAAGCGAGATTATTGAAGCCAGTATGACAGCAAATAAAGTAATGATCAAGGTTTCGCTGATAAATTGCAAAACCAATTGGTATCGGTTGCTACCCAAAACTTTACGTATGCCCACCTCTTTTGAGCGGTTTACAGCCTGGGCTGTAGCCAGGTTGATAAAGTTAACGCAGGCTATGATCAGCAGAAATAAACCGATCAAACTGATAACATTGATCAGTTGCTTACTGAACGGATGTCCGCTATATATCCCTACTTCGGTGTTGTAATGCATATCTTTCAACGCCTGTAGCTGGAAGATCTCATTTTTATTATAAGGTGCCGGCACATGCTTTTTTGCAAATGCCGCAAGTTCATTATTAAACTGCTTTCCATTCATCCCCGATGGTAAAATGATATAACAATTCCTATCGCCGAAAGTACTTATCCAATCCTGCGCGTTGTTACTAAGATCGCCCCCTTTTCCGATAAGGGTAACCCAGGAGACAGCCAGTTTCATCGGAAAATCAGTATTGACCGGGGCATTCTCAAGAATTCCGGTCACCTTCAGATCGCGTTTGTTTTCGTACCGTATTATTTTCCCCATCGCCATGTGCCAATCGCCAAAAAATTTATCAGCTTCATCACGAGACAGTACAATAGTATTGGGCGCTGCTAAAGCTGTATTTTTATCTCCTGCCAGCCACTTAAAATTAAAAATCTGGAAAAATCCGGGATCGGCATAGTATGCCAGATCTTCTTTAAACTTTTTCGCTGCGCCGCCTTGCCCATCTCCCACAGCATAATGCGAACCATCGTTCTTCATGATGTTGGCCAACTGCTTTATTTGCGGAAAATCAAGTTTCATTCCTTCAACTAATGGCAATGGCGTTCCGGCACCGGCATGCGTTCCATCAGGCCCGCTGTTTACCGTCACGATACGGTAGATGCGGTCTTTATGAGCATGGTAGTTATCGAAACTTGTTTCAAACTGAATAACCAGGAATATGAGCAGGCAAGCTGCAATACCTATTGCCAGGCCGGTAACATTGATACTGGCATAGCTTTTATTGCGCATCAGGTTACGCCAGGCAATTTTGAAGTAATTCTTGAACATAAATTTGCGGTTAGATTTCTCAGCGGTCCACTTTGGAGCCGCTTCCTGGTTCGAAATTATTGCCGCAAAACGGGAATGGCGCTCCAAATTATAATATGGTCGCTCTTTTTTCAGTTCGGATTTATATTCTACCGGGCTTTTACCGGTCATTTGTTTAAAAGTACGGTTAAAAGTGGTTTTCGAATTAAAGCCTGATTCAAATGCTATACCGAGCAGGGTTATGTGGTCATAAGCGGAATCCTGCATTTTTCGGCTTACCTCCGCTACGCGATATTCATTAATGAAATCACTAAAGCTTTTTTTAAGTACTGTATTAATGATCCTCGATAA
>NZ_DASVOB010000591.1:0-13107 GCF_036383575.1 Mucilaginibacter sp. | reverse complement strand
TAATTAAAACAATTGGACTTTTAGTTAATTAGTTTTCTTTAAGTTGTATTGAACAGTCAGTGTATCGCCGTTGGTGTTACGCTGCATCTGTAATACATTACCGTCATAATAGTATTGGTAAACCTTGCTGAGGTGAAATTTATTAACGCCGGGAACAACCGCCAATGAGTCATTAAACTGGATATAATAGCCGTTGTAAGCAAAAGCACCGTAACTTGCCACATGTTTCCTGGTATTGGCTGCTACTTTAAACAATGATCCCGTTGCAGTAAGCTTTAAGCTTATAGTATCGCGGATGGTATCATAACCGGCGCCGCTTGCTTTTTTAACAAGAGCACCAAATGTTCCGGTGAAATTGCCTTGCGGCTGGGCAACAGGAACAACCTCGTTTTTGGGCGAACAGGCTACACCTAATGTTAACAGTAATGGCAGCAGGTAAAATAAATTACGTTTCATAAATCTTATCTCGTTATCAATTTTTAACCATTACGCATCTTTTTAATAAAACGATACACCAGGCAACAACATTTTATAATTTTTTTGCTTCATCCCAAAAAACATCCATCTCGGCCAGGCTCATATCATGCAGTTGTTTGCCGTTTTCCTGTGCTTTAAGCTCAAGATACTGAAAGCGTTTGATGAATTTCTTGTTGGTTTTTTCGAGGGCATTCTCCGGGTTGATATTGATGAACCGGGCGTAATTGATGAGCGAGAACAGCAGATCGCCAAATTCGGCTTCAGCCCTTTCATGGTCGATGGTGCTTTCATCTTCGGCGTTAAATTCATTTTTAAACTCCTGCATCTCTTCCTCAACCTTTGCCCAAACCTGGCTTTTCTCCTCCCAGTCAAACCCCACACCACGTGCTTTTTCCTGTATGCGCGATGCTTTTACCAGCGCCGGTAAGGAAGCAGGTACACCGCCTAAAACAGATTTGTTGCCTTCTTTAAGCTTGATCTGCTCCCAGTTGCGTTTTACGTCTTCCTCATTTTGTACTTCGATATCGCCATAAATATGCGGATGGCGGTTGATCAGTTTATCGCAAACGCTGTTCAGTACATCGGTAATGGTAAAGTCGTTGGTTTCGGAAGCTATTTTGGCGTAGAACACCAGGTGCAGCATAATATCGCCAATTTCCTTTTTTATTTCGGGCATATCGCCGCCTAAAATGGCATCACTTAGTTCGTAGGTTTCTTCAATAGTAAGGTGGCGCAGGCTTTCAAGCGTTTGCTTTTTATCCCATGGGCAATTGGCCCGCAGGTCGTCCATGATAATGAGCAGGCGATTGAATGCGATGGTGGCGGTAGGGGCGGTTTCAGGGGCTTTTAAAGGCATAAATTATTTATAATGAATACTTATGCTGCAAAGGTATGATAACATCTTTAATGAAAACTTACTGTATCATTAATTTTAAGCTAACATTAATTAATTTTATTAGCCAATTGTTAATGCCGCTCAATAGCACATTTTACCATGAAAAAAATTTACCTGTTTATCTTCCTTTTTGTTTCGATATTTAAAGCGGGCTACGCCCAGCAACTGCCTGCCGGCGATGTGGCAAACAGCACCTTTAGCCAGCCTCAGCCCTTCCTGTTTACCGTAAGTACGCTTAACCCGCAGGGCCGCAACTGGAGTTTAAATTATTCGGGTGGATATGGCCAGCGTACGGTTACCCCGCTTGGATTTGACGGTGTTGATCAAAATTTTTCGGCTAAGGGGTACCTGGGCAACAAGTTTACCTTAATGGCGATGTTGGGAACAGGTTTTAGCAATAACGGCGGTGTGCGTACACTGCAGCAAGCCGAAGTACTTCGTGATTTTATCGGCGGAAATCAGCCCATGGGCTTCAGGGCAGGGGCAAGCCTTGGTTTCAGGAGGGAGTTTAACAGTGATGGTGTAGCATTTAGCCGGATAACTGCCGCGTACGAAGTAACAAATTGGAAACTTGGTGCCAACGTTAGGTTTGAAAAAGCATTTGCTACTAACCGCGACGGTTTGGATCTGATAACCAGCGTTGGTGTACACCGTCATATCTCCGGACAACTTTTTGGCGGCTTTGAGGCCGTAGGGCAGGACCTGGAAGGTTTTTGGGAAGCTGATGAGGCCGAAGGCGGCGCCCGTTTATTGATTGGCCCATCGCTTAATTATGCTCCTGTTAATTCGCGACTGGCATTTTCGCTTTGCGGCGGTCCAATCATTTATGCTACCCGCAGTGCAGCAACGCAAGGCCAGTTTGCTTACCGCGAATTGCCAACAACCAACGGCTTTACGCTAAAGTTTAACGTAGGGTTCCGGTTTTTGTAAGGGAAAGGCTAAAGTTTTACCGCCCTGAGCATTTCGCGTTTGCCCGGTGCTCCCGGTGCTTTTTCTACTTTAAAGCCCATGCTTTTTAGCATGCGTTTCAGGTTGCCGGTAATGGCATAGGTAACAAATACACCGCCCGGTTTCAAAAAGCTAACGGTATGGCCAATGGCTTCCTCGTTCCACATTTCGGGTTGATGAATAGCGGCAAAAGCATCGAAATAGATAATATCAACCTGCTCATCCGTTTTAAAATCCAGGAGTTTGGTATGGGCAATATGTAGTTTGGTTGTTGGGTTGATCTCAACTTTGCCGGTTAGGGCATCAGTGTAACTATTATTGAACTGCTGCCACAATAACTCCGGAATATATTGCTGATAACCGGTTTGCAACATCATGTCAGTATTTACCGGGTAAGCTTCGATGCCGGTATAATTAAGCTGTATTTGCTTACCGGTACATGCATCAGCAGTTAATAAAAAGTTGAGTCCGGTGCCAAAACCTACTTCCAGGATGCTCACCTCGGTAGTGTCGTTCCGGTCAAGGAAATATTGCAATCCCGATTTAACAAATACGTGCAAACTCTCCTGTAAAGCCCCGTGGCGCGAGTGGTAATGCTCGCCTACTTCGGCGTTGTAAATGGTGTTGGAGCCGTCGGCAGTGGGGACTATGGTTAGTTGAGACATGGAAAGTTATTGTATACGCGTTATTGTGAGTTTCAAAATTACGCAATGGCTGCTAAAAGAGAATGTTCAATAAAGAGTGTCATCCTGAGCGATAGCGAAGGATCTTCTTCGATATGTACAGCGGCTATACAGAGTGAAGAAGATGCTTCGTACCTACCCATGACATGTTTAAAAAACGCTTGTCATTCTGAGCGATAGCGAAGAATCTTCTGCAAAATACATGGTCGCTATACAGGGCGAAGAAGATCCTTCGTTCCTCAGGATGACAATAGTTTAATGTCATTTCTCCTTCAGAGTCCATCGGATTTAAACACTTAGCATGACAAACATTTTTCAAAGTCGTTAAGGTAGAAACGCTTCGTTCCTCACAATGACGTTAATTATTTGGTACTTATTAGTGAACTTCCTTCATCATCTCCGTCACAACCTCACCCAAATCATAAACAGGCACACTTGTAACTGTAGCGGAAACAATACTTACACCAGCTGCCGAGCGGTAACCTGCCGCGCAATGTACCACGATTGGTTTATCCGAAGGGATCTCGCCAACACGTTCACGTAGTTCAGGCAGGGGAATGCTGATGGCATTTTTGAATACCTTACCTGCTGCAACTTCACCGTGGTTACGTACATCAACTATCGTATAATCGCCTTCATTTGCCCTGAAGGCATCTAAATCAAGGTCGGGGAATATTTCCTTAGCATTTACAGGAGCTAACAACGCAGCTTTGATATTTTGTTCGTAGCCAATTTTGGCTGCTTTTTTTATCAGGATGTCAAGCTTGTCCTCGTTTTCGGCAATAAGATAAAATTGCTCATCGGGACCGATGATGGAACCCAGCCAGGTTTCAAACTTTTCACCGTCCTGCAGGTTGATGGCGCCGTGCAGGTGGCCGTTCCTGAACTGTGCTTTGGGGCGGGCATCAACAATTAAAATGCCTTTTTTCAAAAGACTTTCTGCATCAATGCTTGGCACAGCAGCTATGCTATCTTCAAAACCCGAAACGCCGTTTTTATTCAGCTCCACATCGCGGCCGAAGTATTTGGGCATAAAAGGCTGATCGGTAGTAAGGGTTTTAACAAACTCCAGCTCGTCCATTAATTGCAAAGCATAGTTTTCACGCAGCTCACGACCGATGGTGCTTTCCAGATCGGGGCTCATGCTTTTGCCGCATAAGGAGCCGGGGCCATGCGCCGGGTAAACCACCACGTTTTTGGGCAGGGTCATGATTTTTTGCCGGGTGCTTTGGAACATTTGGCGGGCAAGCTCTTCTTTTTTTGCGGTGATATTGCCCACGTTTTCCCGTAGGTCCGGTCTGCCTACATCGCCAACAAACAGCGTATCGCCGGTAAAGATGGCGGTTTCGCGGCCTTCTTCATCTACCAGTAAAATACAGATAGAATCGGGCGAGTGGCCAGGGGTATTGATGGCTTTTAGTTTGATATCGTTAAGCTGGATAACATCGCCGTCATCAAAAGTTTCGTGCGGATATGTTGCGCCGGTGAGTTTGCTGCAATAAATAACAGCACTGGTTGTTTGGTGAATTTCAAGGTGCGAGCTTACAAAATCGGCATGCGGGTGGGTTTCAATAACCCCCACAATATCGGCATCATGCTGTGCCGCAAAGTCATAGTAAGGCTGCGGATTACGGGCCGGGTCAATAACTATCATTTTGCCCGTGCGGATCACGGCATATGAGCCGTGCGCCAGGCCTTTATCGTAAAATTGCTGAATGATCATATTTGCCGCAAAGATAATGCTTAAGCGGAATGTTTTATTCGTGCAATGTTTGAGTGGTGTAAATATTGATTATAATTTAAGTGAACCTATGTGAAAATATTTTTGCTTATGGGGAATTATTAAGTATTATTGTTTTTAAACCTAATTAGAGAATGAAGCCGATTAAACTTTTCTATTCCTATTCGCAAAAGGATGAAGAATATCGCGATGAATTAGAGAAATCACTGATAATGTTAAAACGCTACAATGATCTTCACGAGTGGCATTTTAGACAAATATCTCCAGGCCAGGAATGGGATAGCGAAATCAATCAAAAGTTAGAAAGCGCTGATATTATTCTGCTTCTTGTTAGCAGCGATTTTTTAGTTTCTGAATATTGTTATGACATTGAAGTCAAAAAAGCAGTGGAGATGCATGAGACTGGTCAAGCTATTGTAGTTCCTGTTATTCTGAGGGAATGCGATTGGAAGCATGAAAACAGTCCCTTTAAAAAACTACAAGCTTTACCTAAAAACGGTAAACCCATTAAACAATGGGATGATAGAGACACTGCATTCAATGATGTGACTCAAAGACTAAAAGAAACTATTCAAGAAATAAAAAAAAAGAAATTAATTGAACAGCAGGTTGGCAACATATCAACAAAAGTCGAAGATGTTATTTTGACTGAAATAAAAAAAAAAGATGAAAGAATAGATGAAAAAACATTGGGGGAAGCTTTTAATCTTATAAGTCAGAATATTAGAAAGTTAGATTATGATAGTTCTAAAGAAGATTTTGAGGAAGTTCAAAAATTACGTGACAAAATTTACAATGAATTAATAGGTAAACTTGATGAGAAAATTGAAAATATTCCTTCTTTAAGAGATAATTTAATATTTAATCTATTTGATAAAGTCTATACTTCTGAAAAATTAGATTCAATTACCACTCAGGATATTCAAAATATTCGTGAAAGAAGAGAAACACATAAATGGTACGAAAGAAAGGTATTAGTTAATTCATTAACATTATCATTAATAGCTTCTAAAGTTTTTGATCCCAAAAAAGTTAACATACTTATTGACTTTCTGACTGATTTTGAAGAAGGAGTATGGGAAAGTGCTTTGATAGGTATCGTAATATCATTGGTATATCATCAAAATAAATGGAATAGATTTAACGATTTGAAAATTAGGCTTCAAACGCTACAAGAGATTAGTAAAGTACAAATCGGTCTAAGTAAAATCGATACGATTTTTAGATATCAACTATATTCCAAAAATGTTTTCAACCCTAATATTTATAAAGAAGATTTTTTTAACTCTCCGTTAAATTGCTTTCTGCCATTTTATGAGGGAAATAGGGTATTTGAACATGCGCTACAAAAGAATAACAGTAATATTGACTCTGATCATTTTAATGAATATTTGGATGTATTGCCATTGTTGGCTTGTCATAAATATGCCTTATGCTTGGCCTTAGGGAATAATTCCTTAACTGTTAAAAAGTTAAATAATGATGAAAAGAAAATAATAAAAGACAGTTTGCAATTGTCAGCAAATTTTGAACCCTATCAAAATTTAATTTGTGAATATTATAATTTCCTTAATTTTTATCCCAAAATAACAATATCGGATTTGTTTGTTAATAATATAAGTATTAGCCGTACCAAACTAAAAAATGTGATCCTGAATAAAAAAAGCGAATTGGATCTTAGTGCGAGTATGCTTATGGATGAAAATGAGTATAAGGAAGCTATTGGTAAATTATCTCAGCTTCTGGAAATCGCCCCCGATAACTTAGCAGCAAATTCGAAGATTGCAGACTGCTATTTAAATTTAAAAAAGCCAGATTATATATCCGCATTAAGACATTTTAAAAAGAACCATGCTTTAAACTCAAAAAGGATTTATGATGTAAGGGGGATTATTAGATGCTATATAGCTCTTAAAAATTACAACAGTGCATTAGAGTTTATTGAGCAAGCGAAAATCGATTTTCCATTTAGAAAAGAAGTTTTTTTGATACAGTGCGATTATTATGAAAGTATTAAGGACTATTATAAGGTTATTGAAGTATCGAAACTTGGATTAGAAAAATATAAATCAGATTACACTTTCACAATTAATATTGCGGATGCTTTCTTGGAAATCGAAGACTACAGCTCGTCTATTAAATATTATACTAAATCGATGGAATTGGCAACAACAAAGCAATTAAGATTTTGCTATCGAGGTTTGGCGGAAAGTTATTGTTTTACTAAGAATTTCGAATCGTCAATAGATTTTGCTGTAAAAGCATATGAGCAAGATTCTAAAGATGTTTGGAGTCTATTGTGTTTGGGGAGAATGAATATGCTAAGCAAGAGAGATTTTAAATTAGCCAGGAAATATTTAGAGGCAGCTTTGAATAAGATTACGAGCCCAATTATATATGGGAATTTAGGACATCTCGAAATATTTGAAGGGAATATTTCGAAGGCAATCGATTTTTATAAAAAAAGTATCGTCGGTTTAAATAGTGAGAAAGATTTTTCCAATAAAATTAACAGAGATTTAAGTTTTCTTTTGTCTTGCGGTGTTACAGAAGAAAAGTACATGAATATAATAAAGGAGGTGACTTCTTATTATAATGGGCGAAATAATCTTTCGCAAGCCTCATAAGTACTATATATTAACGCTAAAGATGATAGTTCTTCTAAAATAAGGCACTATCTGTGGCTATATTATTAAATTAATTAGGGATTGAAGTTTATAAATAATAACTAGTTGTAGATAAAATCCATCCGCCCCTAATTACTAAACTGCCTCAAATGATGGTCCACATGCTTATACGCTAATTGCCCTATCTGCTCCCTGGTCATTTTCCCGAAAAAAGTATGTTCAAAATCGGTTCTCGTAGTCTTGCCATATTCCTCCACGAGTTCGATCCATCGTTTTTTCTGAGCTGCTACGTCTCCGATTTGTTCGGTTACTTTACATTGCGGAACCGTTGGGCTATTCTTTGCTAAGGGACTATCATCCTTGAGCATGCTTTTCAACGCCACTTTGCCAAACAGGCGACCAATGAACGCGCGTTTATACGTTTTAATCCCCAGGTACATTTCTTCTGAAAGGGTGCAATGTTTCAGCATTTGATAAACGTTCATTTTGCCCCATTCCGGTTTGCTGTTTTCATCAAGTAAGTTGATCCTGCTGATCAGGCCGTCGCGGGTTTCTTTATCAAATATTGTTTTCATTGTTTTAAAAGGTTTATGCCATAAAGCTACTACGAAATTACAAACAGGCACAGGCGTTTTTGAGCCATAAGCAGGGAGGATTTATGCCAATATTTTATAAAACAAAACAGGCCGTATCATAAATCAAATTAACCACCCTCGGTGTTGTGTTATCTATGAATTGAAATTTAGCCGATAATATTTATACAAAAAGGGGGTTAACACGTATTTTGTATAAAATACATTTAATTATTTGATTATTAGCTATATATGTAAATGTTAACCCCGAATTGTGTTAACCCTGTTAACCCCCTTTTGTAAGTACGGTTGATCCAATCCAAAACTATCATCGCTTAAGTATCTGCATAAAAAAAGAGGCTGATCATTACAGCCTCTTTTTTTATGAAAACAAAATCTGGTTTACCAGATCTTGGTCCTGTCTTCTGGTTTTTTATACATTTTATCGCCGGGCTTTACGTCAAACGCTTTGTACCAGGCATTGATATTGGTTATAGGCGCATTGGTGCGGAACTGCTCAGGAGAGTGCGGGTCTGTCAGGATCCTTTGCGCTGCCGATTCGGGAGTTTGCGAAGCACGCCATACCTGTGCCCATGATAAAAAGAAACGCTGATCTGGCGTAAAGCCATCAATACTATTAGCCGACTGGCCTTGTTTGGTTTTGCTGAATGCTTCGTAAGCAATGTTCAAGCCGCCAAGGTCGGCCAGGTTTTCGCCAAGGGTAAGTTTGCCGTTTACATGCAGGGTATCAAGAACCGTGAAGGCATCATACTGCTTAACAACCTGGTCGGCGCGCGACTTGAATTTGTCGGCGTCGTCTTTTGTCCACCAGTCGCGCAGGGTACCGTCGGCATCGTACTGGCGGCCCGAGTCGTCAAAGCCGTGGGTCATTTCGTGACCTATTACAGCGCCAATACCGCCGTAATTAACAGCATCATCGGCATTGAAATCAAAGAAAGGGAATTGCAGGATGCCGGCAGGGAACACGATCTCGTTATTGGTTGGGTTGTAATATGCATTGACTGTAGGAGGAGTCATTCCCCAGCGGGTTTTGTCAACAGGTTTGCCTAAACGTGTTACATTAAAATTGTAACGCCATTTATTTAGCGCACGTAGGTTGCCAAAGTAATCGTCACGGTTAATCACCAGTCCATCGTATTTTTCCCAATGATCAGGATAGCCGATCTTTACTGTAAAGGCATTGAGTTTTTTAAGCGCGCGTTCTTTGGTTGCCGGGCTCATCCAGTCAAGGCGTTTGATCCGGTCGCTGAGGGTTTCTTTAAGGTTATTCACCAAATCAACCATGTACTGTTTGGCGGCAGGTGTGAAGTATTTTTCAACAAAAAGCTGACCCAATAATTCGCCGATGGTACCGTCAACGAGGGCACTTGTACGCTCGGTACGTGGTGTCTGTACTTTTTGACCGCTTAGCACGGTGTTGTAGGCAAAGTTTGCGTTAACAAAGTCAGAACTTAATCCATTGGCACCTCCTCTTAGCATACTCCATTGCAGGTATATTCTTAATTTAGCAATTGGGGTAACCGCAAATAACGAGTCGGTGGCCCTGAAAAATGATGGCTGACCAACGAGGATGCTATCCTGACCGCCTGCGTTAAGGGCCGGTAATATTTTCGACCATTTTAAGTGAGGGGTTTGCTTTTCAAAATCGGCCACCAGGAACTTGTTATAGGTAACATGCGGATCGCGCATGGCTACACGGCTAAGCTGTGCTTTGGCCCAGGTATATTCCAGGTCATAAACTATCGCTGCATTTTTAGCTGCCTCATCGGGGCTGCTCCCGGTAAGTGTGAACAAGGTTACGGCCAGCTTTTTCAAAGCCTCCTGGGCTTTTTTTGAACGCGTGTCGTTTTTGAGGTAATAATCCCTGTCAGGCAGGCTAATGCCGCCCTGGCCAAGGGTTACAATGTATTTGTTTACATTCTTTTCGTCCTGATCAACCCCAAACCTGAAAATAGGGGAGTTTAGTCCGTTAACACGCTCATAAACCAGTTCGTTAATAAAATCATCGAGGGTTTTTAACCGGCCAATACGCTGCAGATCGGCTTTAAGGGGATCGTAACCACGTTTTTCGATAGTAAGGCTGTCCATGCCGCTGGCGTACAGATCGCCAACACGTTGTTTCAGGCTGCCTTTAGGTTGCGAGGCCGATGTCTGGCTTACTTCGTTCAGCAAACCGATGAGTTTATTGGTATTTTCCTGGCGGAGGATATTAAAGCTGCCCCAGCGGGTTTCTTTTGCCGGGATGCCATTTTGTTTTAACCAGCCGCCGTTGGCATATTCAAAAAAATCGTCGCCGGGCTTTACGCTCAGGTCCATGTTGGCGGGATCAATAAATTTTTTAGGTGGAGTAGCAGTTTTATGCTTTGGCTTTACGGGTTTGGGACCTTCCACAGCGAAAACATTTACCGACATGCCCAAACCGGCGACCAGTAATAAATAGTTAAACTTTAATTTCATGTCAATACTTAAAAATTAAAGTTAACAAATAACAGGTATTAAGCAAAAATAGCCGGGGGCAGGCCGTTAGTGATTGAACCAGTTGATAATGGCGTCGAGCTTTGTTTTTTTCAAAATATCAAGCCAGAAACGGTGTAAGGGTATTGTTTTCATGACAATTTGAATGTTACATCTATAATAACTGGTTAATTGTAAAAATATTGTGGTAGTGGATTTGGTTGGTGGTTGATTGTTCATGGTTGATGGATCATATAGGTTATAGTTGATTTGTGTGTAGATTATAGATTACAGTTGTGGAGAGAATGATTTTACAGAAGTGCAATTTGCGTTAGGGATGGTAGTGGACAGCCCGCAGCGCGTGCAGGGATTGGGGGAAGGAAAAGCGAGGACTTGCAACGTACAGCCCGGGCCGCAGGCAACGCCATTGTCTGAACTCGAATTAAACGAATTAAGGAATTTTTCGAATTTACTTAGCATTCTGTTAATTCTTTAATTCTAAAAATTCAGGTTCAGACAAACAACTAACCACCAACCACTAATCTCTACCATGGCATTGCCTGTGGCCCGGGCTGTACGCTCATACGCCTGCAGAGTTTACCCCGATGTCCATCGGGGCATTAGGCTCGTTGGCCGGTATCCGCTGCCATCTAATGCGGCCTGCGCTCTTGTCCGCAGCTATGAACCATGATCTATGAACTATCAACCATGAGCTAACCACAAAAAAATCCCTCAACCTTTGGCTATGAACCGCTAACTATCGTATTTTTGCGCGTTATGAGTATTGCTAAAACATATATCCCTAAAGAAACCGAAGAAAAATGGTACAGTTACTGGTTGCAGCACGGCTTTTTTAAGTCGGTGCCTGATGAGCGTGAGCCTTATACTATAGTCATTCCGCCGCCAAATGTTACCGGGGTTTTGCACATGGGGCACATGCTTAACAATACTATTCAGGATGTGCTGGTTCGCCGCGCCCGTATGAAAGGCAAAAATGCCTGCTGGGTTCCCGGTACCGACCACGCCAGTATAGCTACCGAAGCCAAAGTTGTTGCTATGCTTAAAGAGCGCGGCATCAGCAAAAAAGACCTTACCCGCGAAGAGTTTTTAACCTACGCCTGGGAGTGGAAGGAAAAATACGGCGGTATTATCCTGGAACAGCTTAAAAAATTAGGCGCCTCATGCGATTGGGACCGTACCAAATTTACCATGGACGAGAACCTGTCCGAAGCGGTTATCGATACCTTTATCCACCTGTATAAAAAAGGGTTGATCTATCGCGGTATCCGCATGATCAACTGGGACCCGCAGGGCAAAACCGCGGTGAGCGACGAAGAAGTTATTCGTAAGGAAGTTAATCAGAAACTTTATTATATTAAGTATAAAGTGGAAGGCACGGAGTCAGTGTCCGACTTCCTGACCATCGCTACTACCCGCCCGGAAACTATCATGGCCGATGCAGCTATCTGTATCAACCCTAATGACGAGCGTTACCTGCACCTGCATGGTAAAAAGGTATATATCCCACTTATTGACCGTGAGATCCCGGTGATATTGGATAACTACGTGACCATGGATTTTGGTACAGGCTGTTTGAAGGTTACGCCTGCACACGATTTAAATGACTACGAACTGGGTCAGCGTCATAACCTCCCGGTTATTGATATCCTGAATGACGACGGTACGCTGAACGAGAAAGCACAGATATTGGTTGGTGAAGACCGCTTTGCCGCCCGTAAAAAAATAGCTGTACTGTTGGAAGAAGCCGGTGTACTGGAAAAAGTTGAAGAATATAAATCACAGGTTGGTTTCAGTGAACGTACTACTGCGGTTATTGAGCCAAAACTATCTATGCAATGGTTTTGCAAGATGGGCGAGATGGCCAAACCTGCTTTGGATTATGTACTGAATGGCGAGATCAAACTGATCCCTGAGAAGTTTGTGAACACCTATCGCCACTGGATGGAGAACGTAAGGGACTGGAATATCAGCCGCCAGCTGTGGTGGGGACAACAGATCCCGGCATGGTACCTGCCAAACGGTGAGTTTGTGATCGCTAAAAATGCTGAAGAAGCATTGAAGGAAGCACAGCTTAAAAATCCGGAGCTTACTGCTGCTGATCTGAGACAAGATGAAGACGTGGTGGATACCTGGTTTTCATCATGGTTGTGGCCAATTTCGGTATTTGATGGTTTTAAAGACCCTAACAATGCTGATATCAACTATTATTACCCAACTAATGATTTGGTTACCGCGCCGGAGATCTTGTTTTTCTGGGTAGCCAGGATGATCATGGCTGGTCACGAGTTCAGGGGTGAAGTACCGTTCAGGAACGTATACCTTACCGGTATTGTGAGGGATAAGCAGGGCCGTAAAATGTCGAAATCATTGGGCAACTCGCCTGATCCGTTGGATCTGATCGAGACATACGGTGCCGACGGCGTACGTGTGGGCATGTTGCTATGCTCGCCTGCCGGTAACGATTTAATGTTTGATGAAAGCTATTGCAAACAGGGCAGTGGTTTTGCCAATAAAGTATGGAACGCGTTTAAATTGGTAAAAGGCTGGGAGGTTGATGAAAACTTTGCTAACCCTAATGCCGTAGCCATTGAATGGTTTGGCAACAGGTTTAACCAGGCCCTTACTGAAATTGAAGCCAACTTTGCCCAATACCGTTTATCAGAGGCCT
>NZ_DASVOB010000590.1:0-13480 GCF_036383575.1 Mucilaginibacter sp. | reverse complement strand
GAATTTGCCAAATGAAAAAAGCAGTATTTGATCATCAAGCTAAACCAGCCATCATCAGATACTGCTTTTTTGTTTTATTGCTATTGGCATCAACCCAAACCTTTGCCCAAACCAGGGGCAAAGTTGAAGTGATCAAAGATCCATTGGTGGATAGCCTGATAGCCAAAAGGTTTTCATTGAACGGTGTCACCGGTACCGATGCACCAGGTTCATCCTATGGTTACCGGGTGCAATTCTTCAGCGGCTCAAACCGCAAGGATGCCTACAATGCGCAAAACCGTTTACAGCAACAATATCCCGAGCTGCGTACCTATATCAGTTACCGTGAGCCCAATTTTAAAGTAAAGGCAGGCGACTTCCGTACCCGACTTGAAGCCGAAAAACTGGTACAGGAACTGCGTTCGTCGTTTTCGAGCATATTCATCATTTCCGAAAAAATAAATCTCCCTAAAACGGATCCTAATAATGATTAAAGAGCAAATACAGGAATTATCCGCAAAAATATTCAATGAGGTAGTGGCCAATCGCCGTCACCTGCATGCCAATCCCGAGCTTTCATTTCATGAACTGCAAACCTCGGTGTTTGTTGCCAACAAGCTTGAAGAGCTGGGTCTCGAATACCACAAAATGGCCGATACCGGTTTGGTAGCCCTCATCAAAGGTGAAAAGCCATCAGATGCAGGCAATGTTGTTGCCCTGCGTGCCGATATGGATGCCCTGCCGATACTGGAAGCTAATGATGTTCCGTACAAATCGCAAAACCCGGGCGTGATGCATGCCTGTGGCCATGATGCGCACACTTCATCATTATTGGGTACCGCTAAAATATTAACCGAACTGAAAAGCCAGTTTGCGGGTACCGTTAAACTGATCTTTCAGCCGGCAGAGGAAAAGCTGCCTGGCGGTGCAAGTCTGATGATCAAAGAAGGTGTTTTGGAAAACCCAAAACCAGCAGCCGTTTTGGGACAGCACGTAATGCCTTTGATAGATGCCGGTAAAGTAGGTTTCCGCGCAGGTAAATACATGGCCTCAACCGATGAGCTTTACGTTACCGTTAAAGGTAAAGGCGGCCACGGTGCACAGCCACAACAAAATATCGATCCGGTAATTATTACCGCTCATATATTAACCGCCCTGCAACAGGTGGTAAGCCGTTTTGCAGATCCTAAAAGTCCATCGGTGCTTTCGTTTGGTAAAGTGATAGCCAATGGCGCTACCAATGTGATCCCTAATGAAGTTTACCTGGAAGGTACTTTCCGTACCATGGACGAAAAATGGCGCGAGGAAGCACACAAACGCATGAAAAAAATGGCCGAAGGTATTGCAGAAAGCATGGGTGGAAGCTGTGATTTTAACATCATGCGCGGTTATCCATTCCTTATTAATGAAGAAAAATTAACCCATGCCACCCGCGGTCATGCTGAGGATTACCTGGGTAAAGAAAATGTGCTCGACCTGGATATCTGGATGGCTGCCGAAGACTTTGCCTACTACTCGCAAGTTGCCGACAGCTGTTTCTACCGTCTCGGTACCCGTAACGAAGCCCGTGGAATTACTTCATCGGTACACACACCAACTTTTGATGTGGAGGAAGATGCATTTAAAGTGAGTACCGGTTTGATGGCCTATTTGGCGGTTAAGCAACTCGGCAACTAAAAACCATGTCATTGCGAGGAGGAACGACGAAGCAATCTCGTAGCTATGCATATCGAACAGGCATTGGCTACGAGATTGCCACGCTATGCTCGCAATGACATGCTGTAAAAAGCAATCAATGAAAAAACTACTCCTGATCCTTATCCTTACTTCAACAAGCCTGCTTGCAAAAGCCCAGCAGATCAATCGCTTCAATCCGGATACTATACGTACCATTGTGATTGATTCGCTGGTTGATATCCGCTCGCATAAGCTCAACGCGCAGGATTTTATTGATGCAGTACTGGCTGATACCGGCTTCTACAAAGCTTTCCAAAATATGAAAAGCTTCGGCTTTACTGCCGAAAACCGCATTTTTACTTACGATAATAAGAATAAAGTAAACGGACGCATCTACCGCAAAATACTGCACAGCGACGCGGCCGGAAAACATAAGATTGAATACATAGCCAAAAAGGATAGTGGCGATGTTTATAAAAAGAACGGCAAGTATCAGCTGTACACGGTGGAGATGTTCGATTTTATTTTTATGAACGCCTATAACTCTGATTTCACCAAGGGGGATGCGCTGCCGGGGTCGGGAGGGAAAAATGAATCGTACAAAAGTAAGCTCAAAACACTGATTTTTACACCTGGTCGTAAGGTGAGCGGCATTCCTTTCATCAGCAGCAAAACGGAGATCTTCGGCGAAGATATGCGCCAGTATTACTATTACGAGTTTGCCCGCGGTAAATACCTCGATACCATTCCCGTTTACCGCTTTAAGGTAAGGTGCAAGCCCAGCACATCCGACAGTGATACCATGATCAAGGAGATGACCACCATATTTGATGAGCGTACTTTCCAGATATTGGGCCGGTATATTGATATGAAGTTCAGCAATATGTTCTTTGATTTCAATGTGCAGATGAACATCGAGCTCAACAATTTCCAGGGCGAGCCGCTACCTACCAAGATCACCTACCAGGGCAACTGGAACATTCCTTTCCATAAAGAAGAACGTGCCAGTTTTTTGATCGTGCATAAGGATTATAAGAAGGAGTAGAGTCTATTACTGTACACGCTGCCGCGGGTTTCTAACCCGTGGTAACTATGGCTTCAGCTTTCAGCTGAACCACGGTTTGAGTTAAGCTGAAAGCTTACCTTCTGGTAACCACGGGTTAGGCTATCGCTAACCCCGCGATAGTGTTGCTTTTAACGCTTCACTCGCCAGATCTTATTCCCTGCGTCATCTGCGACCAACAATGATCCATCCTTAGCTACAGCAACCCCAACAGGGCGGCCATAAACCTTTTGTTTGGCGCTATCGGCAATAAAGCCGGTTAAAAAGTCTATTATTTGGCCGGTTGGTTTATTATTACTGAAGGGAACGAAAACAACTTTATAGCCCACCAGTTTTGAACTGTTCCATGAACCATGCTGCCCGATAAAAGCCCCGCCATGATAGTCCTGCGGAAAGTTTGTGCCATTGTAAAAGGCTAACCCTAAAGATGCAGTATGTGCGCCAAGGGCAACATCAGGCACAATGGCTTTTTTAACCATTTCGGGGTTAGGATTCTTTTGTTTTAGCACAGGGTCTTCGTGCCTGCCAAAATAAGCCCAGGGCCAGCCGTAGAAGCCGCCATCTTTAACACTTGCCAGGTAATCAGGTACAAGCTGATCGCCAAGGTCATCACGTTCATTTACGGCTGCATATAAAACGCCTGTGCCTGGTTGAATGTCGATACCGGCCGGGTTGCGTAATCCTGAAGCATAAATACGTTCACCGCTCCCGTCAAGGTTGATTTCCAGGATATCGGCCCGGCGTTTCTCCACCTCCATGCCATGTTCGGCAATATTGCTGCCCGATCCTACCGAAACGTATATTTTTTTGCCATCGGCGCTTAGGTGCAGGTTGCGTGTCCAGTGATTGTTGTAGCCGCCCGCGGGCAAATCAAGTATTTTAATGCCTTGGCCGGTTACTTTCATTTCGCCCATTTTGTAAGGATAACGCCATAGGGCATCGGTATTGGCTACATAAAACCAATCGCCTGCAATGAGCATCCCGTAAGGTTGGTTTAGCCCGCTCAGGAAAACAGTTTTTGAATCGGGGAGGCCGTCTCCGTTGGTATCTTTAAACAGTAATACTTTATTAGCGCTTTTACCCAAATGCTGCGATTTGCTTATCCCGATGATATCGGCGCCTATCTTTTTCAAACCGGTAACTTCGGTATTGGCTTCAGATACAAAAACATCGCCGTTTGATGCTGTGTAGATATTGCGCGGGTTATCCAATTCATCAGCATAAAGGCTTACCGAAAAACCTGCTGGCGCAATAGGGCTTTTGCCTTTGGGCCAGCCAATAACATCGCAGTAGTTTTTTACAGCCTTGGTTTCATAAGGGGCGGGAAGCGTAACCTCCTGTTGGCTTTTATTGACGATTGTATCAGTATTGTTATAGTTAGCCGGCTTTTTATGTTTACAGGCCAAAAGTATTATGCCGATAGTAAAAGGAAATATGATGAGCTTATTTTTCATTTTGGCGGGTGTTTATATACTAATAGTTAACTTTTTAGATGTTAGGATTGTTTGGGATAAGTGATTGTTTTGCAGTGTGTAATATATTCATGGTTTAACCGGTTTTTATGCATGGGCGTAGCCAAAAAAATATATTTTTGGTAGTTCCATGTTAATATTCCTCAACCGGTTAATGCGTTTCAATCCCGTTAAATTATTTCTGTTGGTTTTGCTTGCCATTACTTGTATGCAAGTTAAAGCGCAGACGACTGTTTGTAACGGAAGTTACGGTGATCCGGTGGTAAAGCTTGATTTTGGATCTGGAGTTAGTCATACCGGGCCTCCATTGGCACCAGGCCTTACAACTATGTACTATACTCCTGATTGCCCAAATGATACGTATTATTCAATTGTAAGTAGTCAGACCGTATGTCATGACACGTGGCACACGGTACTTCATGATCATACAGGAAATGCCGGAGGCTACATGATGCTTGTGAATGCGTCATATGAGCCGAGTGTTTTTTTTACCGAAGCAAAGGACCTTAATCTTTGCGAGAATACCACTTACGAGTTTTCGGCCTATGTACTTAACCTTATGAAGCTTTCATCAAGCGATGCAGATACTAAGCAGCCCGATTTATTATTTACCATAAAAAAACCAGACGGGACAATTTTGGTTCAGTACGATACCTATACCATACAGCCTACCGCAGACCCTCAATGGAATAAATATAGCGTGCCATTTTCAACAGGCGCCGGTGTTACTCAAATTGTATTGGAGATCTCAAATAATGGTGCGGGTGGTAATGGAAATGATTTGCTGCTTGATGATATTGAATTCAGGGCCTGTGGACCTACTATCAAGGTGGGATTTACCACCGTTGACGACACCCAGCCTAAAAATAGCTGTAAAGGGCAGGTTCAAAGCTATAACCTTATAGCCGATCTGAATAATGGCTACAGCAATCCCAAAGAACAATGGCAAAGCAGTACCGACGGTGGTGTTACCTGGGTAAATATACCCGGAGCAACAAATCTCAGTTATTCATTTCAATTTGATGAAAATAAACCGGTTGGCACTTACCTATATAGGATGGCTGCTGCCGAGGGGGACAATATCAATTCGCCTAATTGCCGCGTTTATTCAGATGTGCGTACTGTAACTGTTAATGCTTACCTGGACAAACCTACAGTTACTGCTCCTGCAGTATGCGAAGGTGACGCGCTTACACTCACTGCTACCGCGCCTGGAGCGGTGAGTTATGAATGGACCGGGCCGGGCGTTACAGTAGCCAATAAAAATCAAAATCCTTTAGTCATCGACAATGCTACTGTTGCAGCAGTAGGTGACTATCAGGTTACTGTAGTTTCGGCTGGCGGATGTCCCACCCCATCGGATAAAGTAAAGGCAACCGTCAATTTAAAACCCGTGATACCGGCTATTACCCCTGCTCCAATTTGTAAAGGGAGTGCCACCATTCTCAATGAAACTACGCCGAATGCCAAAAGCTATAGCTGGTTGCCGGTTACGGGGTTATCTGATCCAACCGCAGCAAGTCCTGCTGCCAAGCCTGCCGAAACCACTACTTATACCGTAACAGTAACCAGTAATGAGGGGTGTACGGCAACCCAAACGGTAACTGTAACAGTTATGCCCGTACCCGAGGCAAGTATAAGTCCGCAAAAAAAGATCTTTGAGGGGCAGTCGGTAGTGCTGGATGCCGAGGCACAATATGCCGATACTTACTTATGGAGCCCGGCCGACGGACTTGACGACCCTACCAAGCTGAACCCTGTTGCCAGCCCTACAGATGATATTACTTATACCCTAAAGGCATCATCAGGTATTGGCTGCGGATTTGTTAATGTTTCTGTTTTTGTGCGGGTTTATAAAAAAATTGTCATCCCTACCTCGTTTTCGCCTAATGGAGATGGTTTAAATGACTATTGGGATATCGAAGCTTTATCAACCTATCCGCAAAGTACAATGAATGTTTTTAGCCGCAGCGGGCAAAAAGTATACACCTCAACAGGTTACGATAAACCCTGGAATGGTACCTATAAAGGTTATATTTTGCCCTCGGGCACTTACTACTATGTGGTCGATCTTAAAAGCGGCGCACCGTTATTAAAGGGCTGGGTGCTTATTGTGCATTGATTTGCGCTGCTTTCGTACTGATATTACCCCCATAGTTTATCAATACAAAAACTGACCGTTGACTGCTGCCTTAAGCGCGGTGTTTCAACTTACCTTTAAAGTTTTAAGTGTTGATCAGGTCATGCAGGCGCGTCTTTCCCCTATTTTTTTAGTGTTGATATTGGTTGTGTTTTTTACAGATAGCTACGGCCAAAGTATGGATTGCACGGGCAAGTTAGGCCATTGGCTGTTCAGGGAGGATTTTGGCTCGGGTACAGGACATGGACCTGCCTTACCGGCAGGTGTTACCAATATGACTTATACGCCGTATTGTCCGCCCGATGGTTTTTATACACTGGTTAATGGGTCTGACGGATGTGCTGAAGAATCCTGGCATAATGTAAAGCATGACCATACCGGTAATAACAACGGTTATATGATGATGATCAATGCATCAAACGAGCCAAGTACGTTTTACACGCGCATGGTGCCCTCCCTTTGTCCGGCCACAACTTATGAGTTTTCGGCCTATATTCTTAACCTGTTAAAAAATACCGTTGTCGGGCCAACGGTGCAGCAGCCGAATATCCTTTTTTCTATCGAAACAACAACCGGCGAGGTACTTGAAACATTGCGTACAGGACCTATCGCCGCAACTGCGGGCCCCGTTTGGAAAAAGTATAACCTGATCTTTAAAACGCCCGATAATGTAAGCAGTCTCGTTTTGAAAATAAGTAACAGCGCTCCCGGGGGGCCTGGCAATGACCTGCTGCTTGATGATATTGAGTTTGTAACAAGCGCCCCTAAATTAACTATCCCTACCGCATTTTCACCAAACGGCGATGGCATTAACGATGTATGGGATATCATTAACCTTGATGCTTATACTGGTTGTGAGTTAACTGTTTATGACAGGGGAGGAGGAATTGTTTTTAAAAGTATCGGCTATAATACGCCCTGGAACGGTACACGCAACGGCGCCCTTCTTGATGCAGGGACTTATTACTATGTAATTGATCTTAAAATCGGCACCAAAAGGATCTCAGGCTGGGTGTTTTTGATGAGGTGATTTGGGGATTACGCTGATTGTTTTTTGATTTCACCGATACCCGGCCGATTTAAATAGTTTTAGCTTGCGATCGGTGTTATCAATGCACCGCTCTTAAGGCTTGTAGTTTTTAAGAACCACATTTATAAAAGCGGCTAATTATGTGGTGTGGTGATAACACCATGTGTGTGCGGAAGATGCAAATCGATTGGAAATGCTGGTTAAAAAAGCCATGTCATTGCGAGGAGCGGCATGGGCAAAAGCACTTGGGGCGACGTGGCAATCCCGTAGCTATACAGGGCGGACATGCATTGGCTACGAGATTGCCGCGCTACGCTCGCAATGACATGTTTTTTTATTTTAAAATAGAGATAATTTCATCTTCCGAATACCTGCGGTGATAACACCGACCACAGGCTCGAAAGAAAAGAAATCGGTGTAATCAACTCTAATCGGAGAAATCCAAAAAAATCAAAATCTGATGATCTTTTCAATCTGCTCGTCTACAAATTTTATGGTATCGGGTTTAAACAGGTGCTCTTCTTCGTCAAACTCTTTGTGTATGGCTGCTATGTGCAGTTTAAGCGCCATGATGTTCAGGTGCAGGTAGTGGCAAACGCCGGTGAAATGATCAACGCCGCGAATGTTGCCGTATTTACCCGATGACAAGCCTACCAAAGCCGCTTTTTTATCATAAAAGCTTTCGGGAAAACTACAGGCATCGATAAAAACTTTGAGCACACCAGGAAAGCTGCCGTTGTATTCGGGGATAAGAAATATGAATTTATCGGTATTGGTAACTATCTGCTGGATAACTTCAAACTCTGGGCTGCGTTTCTTATAAAGGTCTGTTTCAATAACATTTGGCGGCAGTTGGGCAAGTGATAAAATGCCGGCTTCAACACCTTTTTCGCGCAGTTTTTGCTGATAGACATGGGCAAGTTTAAGCGTTGAGCTTCCGGGCCTGTTTGTTGACGATATTATGGTTATCATTTATTATTGGTAAATTGCTGACTGATCTGATCAGTATTATCGGTACTGGTTTGCCTGCTAATTTTTTGTGAATGAGTGCTTTAATATTAAATATGATTTAAGCAATAATATCCATCAAATTGTTAAGCTGATAATTCACTAATTGATCAATTTTGTTTGTAAATAGGCGAAAGCTGTGGAATTCTACATTATTTAATTCCGTATCTTTATCACCGGATAAAAACTTTACGAAAGTAGAAATTTCTGTTTCTATTTAACGTTGTTATAAATCACAGAACTATAAATTTTTTTAAACTATAGAATGAGTAAAATAATTGCTTTAGCCAACCAGAAAGGCGGCGTAGGGAAAACTACATCATCTATAAATCTGGCAGCAAGTTTAGCCGTATTAGATTATAAAACCTTGTTGGTTGACGCCGACCCGCAGGCTAATTCAACCTCGGGCATTGGCTTTGATCCCCGCAATATAAAAAACAGTATTTATGAATGTATCATCAATGAGGTTGACCCTCACGAGGCCATTCAAAAAACTGAAACCCCTAATCTTGATTTATTACCTGCGCATATTGACCTGGTAGGTGCCGAAATTGAAATGATCAATTTAACCGGCCGCGAGTTTAAAATGAAGCAGGTATTTGACAAGGTGCGCGACGAATATGATTTTATCATTATCGATTGTTCACCTTCATTGGGTTTGATCACCATTAACGCTTTAACCGCTGCCGACTCGGTAATTGTACCGGTTCAGTGCGAGTATTTCGCGTTAGAGGGTTTGGGCAAATTGTTAAATACCATAAAAATTGTTCAATCGCGCCTGAACCCGCAGTTGGAGATAGAAGGGATTCTGTTAACCATGTATGATGTGCGTTTACGCCTGAGCAACCAGGTGGTTGATGAGGTTAAGACCCACTTTGAGGATATGGTTTTTGATACCATTATACAACGTAACACCCGTTTAAGCGAAGCGCCAAGCTTTGGCGTATCGGTAATTATGCATGATGCTACCTGTAAGGGTGCAATTAATTATTTAAACCTTGCCCGCGAAATTTTGGAGAAAAACGGACTGGTTAAGGGTGAATCGGCAACAGCTACAGCAACAGTATAGTAAATGAGTGGTGAAAAGAGAAATGCCCTGGGCAAGGGACTGAGTGCGCTATTGAACGACACGCCTAACGTACAACCATACCAAAACAGAAATAAGGAAACTGCAAGTCCGGCCGAGGTAAATGATATTGGCACGGTTAATGAAATAAAACTGGCCGAAATTGAAGTTAATCCGTTTCAGCCCCGTACCGATTTTGATGAGCAGGCACTAACAGAGCTTTCGGAGTCGATCAAGCTACAGGGTTTAATTCAGCCAATAACACTCAGGAAATTAGGCGCGCATAAATATCAGCTGATATCTGGTGAGCGCCGTTTTCGTGCATCGAAGCTGGCTGGTCTAACCCAGATCCCGGCTTATGTACGTACCGCCAATGATCAGCAAATGCTGGAAATGGCACTCATTGAAAACATTCAGCGCGAAAACCTGAATGCTATTGAGGTTGCCCTGAGTTTTCAGCGCATGATTGAAGAGTGTAACCTGAAACAGGAAGAACTGGGCGACAGGGTAAGCAAAAACCGCTCGACAGTTACCAACTACCTGCGCTTGTTAAGGCTGCCACCGGTTATCCAGGCTTCTATTCGTGACGGCGAGCTTACCATGGGGCATGCCAAAGCTATTTTAACCTTAACAGATCCTGCAAAACAATTATTTATACATCAGCATATTATAAAGGAAGGTTTATCCGTTCGTAAGGTTGAAGAACTGGTAAGGGATATGCAAAAATCGCCGGTAAAAAAAGAGGGCAAACAACCTGAACCGGTATCCTATCAGTTGCAAAAGATCCAGGATGATCTTGCTTCAAAATTTAGTACAAGGGTAAAGCTAAAAGTAGGCAACCGCGGAAGCGGTGTGATTGAGATCCCTTTCCTTTCGGAAGATGATCTGGGCCGCATCCTTGAAATGCTTGATTGGTAATTGTTAATTTTAAAAATGTATAAATTCCTGTTTTTTTTAGGTGTATTCACTTTTTTTATTTTTGCTGCACAGGCTCAAATAGTTGATAGTACGGAGAATAAAAAAAGTGATACGCTGAAAGTAAAGCATCCTGTTAAAACCCCCTCGGGCTCGTTTGCCCCAAAGATCGATCCCGCCAAAGAAAAGATCTATCATCCGGATAGCACCCATATCCCCCATAAAGCAGTAATACATTCGTTAATGATACCGGGCTGGGGCCAGGTGTATAACCATAGGTGGTGGAAAGTGCCCTTGATTTATGGTGGTTTAGGCCTGTTAACGTCGGCCATCATTTACAATCAGCATTATTATCACGAATACCTGGTGCTATCGAGATACCGCCAGAGCAACCCGCCTAATCCCGGCGACCCTTATTATAACGAGTATTACCTTTATAAAGATGTTCCGGATGCCAACCTGAGCGATGCGCGCGAAAACTCAAGGCGTAACCGCGATTTAAGTATTTTTGGTTTCTTAGCTGTATGGGGTATCCAGGCCATTGATGCTTATATTGATGCCAAGTTCATCCATTCGTACACGGTTGATAATAACCTGTCGTTCAAGGTAACTCCGGGGCTAATTAATCAGCCGGTGTATGCGCAGGGTGCTAATAATGCTTATATTCCGGGTTTAAAAGTTACCTTTACGTTTTAATAAGGAAAACCAGCATACCTGAAATGAAGATAGCGTTACTTGGCTACGGAAAAATGGGCAAGATCATCGAAAAGATAGCCCTTAGCCGCAAGCATGAAATTGTACTTACCATTGATCATGAATCCCTTCATGACCTTACTCCCGAAAACCTGCAAAAAGCAGATGTTGTAATTGAATTTACCACGCCGGCATCGGTACTGTCAAATATTGAGCAGTGCTTTAATGCCAATGTGCCTATTGTTGTTGGTACAACCGGTTGGTACGAGAAATTACCGGAAGTTAAGCAGCAGTGTGTTGACGGGAATAAATCATTGTTATGGGCTTCAAACTTTAGTGTTGGTGTTAACGTGTTTTTCCATGTTAATAAGCTATTGGCTAAAGTGATGAACAAGTACCCTTATTATGAGGTACAGGTTGAAGAGATCCACCATACTCAAAAAATGGATTCGCCAAGCGGCACGGCCATAACCATTGCCGAAGGCATCATTAACAATACGGATACTAAAAACGAATGGGTTAATGTATTAACCACCGATGACAGTGACGACGATGCCAGTGTAGCCGCTAACCAACTGCTTATAGAATCATTACGTATAGACAGCGTACCGGGCACCCACACGGTTATTTATGATTCGGAAGTAGATAGTATCGAATTTAAGCATACTGCACATAACCGCAATGGTTTTGCTTTAGGCGCAGTACTGGCTGCCGAGTGGCTGCACGATAAAAAAGGTTTTTACTCTGTAGAGGCCATGTTTGATTTTAACAGCTAATAGCTTTAATATAAATGGCAATAGCGGGCTATATTGGGTTTTATATCATGATAAGCCCGCTATTGATCTTAATACTGGCCGGATACTGGAAACTTTTTGAAAAGGCCGGTCGCCCGGGCTGGGAGGCGCTGATCCCGGTTTACCACCTTTATATTATGCTCAAATTAAGCCAAAGGCCGCTGTGGTTGCTTTTGCTACTTTTAATACCGGGCATAAACTTCATTATAAGTATCGGGATCCTCATTGATTTTATTAAATCGTTCGGTAAGGTAGGAATAGGGCAGATCACCGTATCGGTACTGTTGCCTTTCATTTTTATCCCAAAATGGGGCTTTGATAAAAATACCCGCTATGTTGGCCCATCGGCAAGTGATGATTTCAGGGAGAAATACCGCGATCTCAGTAAATCACCCGTACGGGAATGGACAGAAGCCATCCTTTTCGCTGTAATTGCAGCAACGGTTATCCGCGGACTCTTCCTCGAAGCTTTCACCATCCCTTCATCATCTATGGAAAGCTCATTAATGGTGGGCGATTTTTTATTTGTAAGCAAGATCAATTATGGGGCCCGGCTGCCCATGACCCCCGTAGCATTTCCCTTTGCGCACCACACCATGCCGCTTATGGGTACCAAAGCCTATTGGGACGGGATAAAGCTGCCCTATTATCGCCTGCCGGGTTTTGGCGAAGTAAAAAAAGGCGATGCCGTGGTGTTCAACTATCCAATGGACGCCGACTCTCCGTTTTACCGCCCGGTAGACAAACAGGAAAATTATATCAAACGATGCCAGGGCACTCCTGGCGATACCTTAAAACTGGAGTACGGGCAGGTGTATATAAATAACCAACCGATGGCTGCGCCGCCAAATGCAGAAATGGAATACCGGGTACGTACAGATGGCTCGGTAAGCGGGTTTGGCCCGCATACACGCTACGATCTTCACCTGGAGGATATCCAGCAATTTACAAAGGTCGACTTTACAGTAAACACAACAGCCGAATCGGCTGAAAAGCTAAAGGCATTTCCCTATATTAAAGCTGTAAAGCCAGATATTAAGTTAAGAGGAGTATACGATCCGGAGATTTTTCCGCATGATCCACGCTTCAGGTGGAACGAGGATAACTTAGGGCCGATCATCATTCCGAAAAGGGGCTGGACGGTTAAACTCGACAGCATGACCATGCCTTTTTATCGCCGCGCCATTGAGGTATATGAAAATAACAAGGTGCAGGTTAAAGGGAATAACATAACAATTAACGGAAGTAAGGCCAGTAGTTATACCTTTAAACTGAACTATTACTGGATGATGGGCGATAACCGTCACAACTCGGAAGATTCACGGTTTTGGGGCTTTGTGCCCGAGGATCATATTGTAGGGAAAGCAGTATTTGTATGGATGAGCTGGGATGCCAATTCGCCATCATGGTGTAAGATCAGGTGGGACAAGGTGTTCAGAAGGATCAATTAGATGTGCGGATGTGCAGATGATATGGGGAATGTGTAGGGAAATCGCTTGTTAGATTTATAGCGGCTTTTCCATCGATCAGAGGGAATTCCAAAGTTAAAAAGCAGGCGTCATGCCGAATTTATTTCGGCATCCCATAGGACACTCACATCTGCCAGGTCTCCGAATTGCCTGTCGCAAACTTTTCCCGTGCTT
>NZ_DASVOB010000589.1:0-9624 GCF_036383575.1 Mucilaginibacter sp. | reverse complement strand
CTCGGTTTTTCAACCCACCTGGTTTATGAAGCGCCGCTGTTTGCCGAATGCCTGCAATCGGACACCTATACACAAGGCAAAGGTTCAACCGTGGCACGGGTGATAAAAGGTGATTTCAACAAAAAACTGATAACCGGTATGGCGGGCGTGGCCAATATCGGCACCGATTTAAACTGGTGCGGGCATCCTTTTGCGCAGGCCAACTGGTATGCCTTCGGCCGCATGGCCTGGAACCCGGATCAATCCCCGGCGCTAATTGCTGCCGACTGGCTCAAAATGACCTTTACCAATGATGCAGGATTTGTATCGCCGGTAAAAAAGTTTATGCTGCAATCAAGAGAAAATACGGTTAATTATATGACCCCGCTCGGGCTGCATCATATTATGGGCGTATCTACCCATTACGGCCCCGGCCCATGGGTTGATAATGCCGGTCGCCCGGATTGGAATGCTACTTATTATCATAAGGCAGATTCGGCGGGGATGGGCTTTGATCGTACGAGTACGGGCAGTAACGCGTTATCACAATATGAACCCGAGGTTAAAGCATGCTGGGGAAACCTACAAAGCTGCCCCGATGAATACCTGCTATGGTTCCATCATTTAAGCTGGACCTACAAAATGCGCTCGGGCAGGTCATTGTGGGATGAGCTGGTTCATCATTATTATATGGGGGCTGATTCTGTTAAACAAATGGGCTTAACCTGGGGTAAAATGCAAGGCAAGATTGATGCGGAGCGTTTCTCCGAAGTGCAGCAACTGATGCAGGTTCAGTTAAACGAGGCCACAACCTGGCGGGATGCCTGTGTTTTATATTTTCAAACGTTTTCAAAAATGTCCATCGGGGCTGCCTATCCAAAGTCACAGCATCCGCTTGACTATTATAAAAACATGAAATTTTATTATGTGCCGGGTATCGGGGGCAATAACTACATGACCAATTAATCATCACCATAAACCAAACGCCAATGACCAAGCAATTTACTCCAACAAAATTAGTCCTCACGCTTTTTGCACCTTTATGCATTTTAAGTGCGTGTAGCTCATCAACAAAAAAAACAGCGGATGCGGCTGATAGTACAAAAGCAGATACCGGGAAGAAAGTAAAGTATCTTTCTGAGCCGTTGATCAGTTCTATTTATACTGCCGATCCTTCAGCCCATGTATTCAACGGTAAAATTTATATCTATCCCTCACACGATATCAACGCCGGGATCCCCGAGAACGATAACGGCGACCATTTTGCCATGAAGGATTACCACATCCTGTCGATGGATAGCATTGGCGGTAAGGTTACGGATAATGGCGTAGCGCTTGATATTAAGGACATTCCATGGGCGGGCAGGCAGCTTTGGGCCCCTGATGCAGCATTTAAAGACGGTACGTATTACCTGTACTTCCCGGTGAAGGATAAAAAAGATGTGTTCCATATCGGCGTAGCAACTTCTGCCAGCCCGGTTGGCCCGTTCAAAGCCGAGCCTGAGCCAATTGCAGGAAGTTATAGTATTGACCCTGCCGTATTTACCGATACCGATGGTAAAACCTATATGTATTTCGGCGGCATCTGGGGCGGACAACTTCAGCGCTGGATCACAGGAAAATATGAAGCTGACGGTTCAAAAACCGACTCGAAACAGGAAGATGCCCCGGCCATAAGCTGTAGGGTAGCTTTGTTAAAACCGGACATGAAAACTTTTGATGGCGCGGTAAAAGACGCTGTTATTGTAGACAGCCTGGGCAAACCACTGTTGACCAAAGATCATGACCGCCGCTTTTTTGAGGGCTCATGGATGCACAAATACAATGGCAAATATTACTTCACCTATTCAACCGGCGATACGCATTTGCTTTGCTATGCGATAGGCGATAGTCCGCTGGGGCCGTTCACTTATAAAGGTGTGTTTATGAAACCGGTACAGGGTTGGACAACTCACCACTCTATTATTGAGATAAAAGGCAAATGGTATATATTTTATCATGACACCCAATTGTCGGGCAAAACACATCTGCGCAACGTGAAAGTAACCGAATTACAGCATAATGCCGATGGTTCTATCAAGCTGATCGATCCGTTTTTGTAGGTTTTATGATTGTGAAAAGGCATTAAATAGGAGATTGCTATGAAGGTACCAGCATTAGTATTCGTTTTGTGTTGTTTGGTCTCCCTTAAAATTAAAGCGCAGAATCCGGCGCAGGGTATACCACAAATAAAATATTATGATAGCAATGCCGAGCTGTTGGTGGATGGGGCTCCGTATTTAATAACAGGCGGCGAACTGGGAAACTCAAGTGCTTCAAGCACGGGATACATGAACCCGATTTGGCCTAAGCTGCAAACAATGCACCTCAACACGGTAATAGCCCCGGTTTACTGGGAGTTATTGGAACCACAGGAAGGCAAGTTTAATTTTACGCTGGTTGATGACCTGATAAAAAGCGCCCGGCAATATCACATGAAACTGGTACTGCTTTGGTTTGGCACCTGGAAAAACAGCATGAGTTGTTATGCGCCGGGCTGGGTTAAAATCGATCAAACGCGTTTTCCGCGTGTGGCAAACAGTGCGGGCGGGCCTGAAGAGATCATTACGCCGTTCTCCCAAGATGCTTTATTGGCCGATATGAAAGCATTCGGTTCGTTAATGCAGCATATCAAGGAAACAGATACCAAGCTTCACACTGTGATAATGGTACAGGTTGAAAACGAGATAGGTATGTTGCCTGATGCACGTGATCATTCAACGCTGGCTGACGAAGCTTTCAATCAACCGGTTCCTGCAAGGCTGATTTCTTATTTAAATTCCCATAAAGCCGGGCTTGTGCCCGAGATGCAAAAAATATGGCAGGATGGTGGTAATAGAACTTCGGGCAGTTGGGACGCAGTTTTTGGTAAAAGCCTGGCTACCGATGAGTTGTTTATGGCCTGGCATTTTGCCGAATACGCCAATGCTGTGGCTAAAGCAGGCAAGGCTATTTACCCGCTCCCGATGTATGTGAATGCTGCCCTTAATGCCCCGGCTAAAAAGCCGGGGCAATACCCCTCTGCAGGCCCCTTACCGCATTTAATTGACATCTGGAAAGCAGGAGCGCCGGATATTGATCTGCTGTCGCCGGATTTTTATAACCCTAACTTTAAGTACTGGAATGACCGCTACACCCGGCCGGATAATGCATTGTTTATCCCCGAGCACCGTTTTGAGGATGGGGTAGATGCTAAGGCTTTTTATGCCATTGGCCATTATAAAGCACTCGGCTTTTCACCTTTCTCTATCGAGACAGATAATAAAACAGCAGGTGAGCCACTTAGTCAATCGTATAACATTATTCAACAGCTATCAGGCGAGATCAGCAAGGCAAAACGTAAGAGAACTATGGAAGGCGTATTGTTAAGTAAGGATGCAGATACGGTGCGTTTGCAAATGGGTGATTATATCCTGACGATTTCGCACGATTTAACATTGGGCTGGTCGTCAAAAGCAAAGGACGCAAGCTGGCCGTTAACCGGTGGGATTATTATTGCCTTGGCCAACGATGAGTTTTATGTTGGGGGAACAGGTTTGGTGATTAGCTTTAAACCAGTCAAAGATAGGGTGCGCGCAGGTATCTTACAGGTAGACGAAGGCGTATTTGTTAACGGAAAATGGCAGCCCGGACGCCGTTTAAATGGTGATGAAGACCATCAGGGAAGACATTTAAGGATCCCGCTGGGTGAATATGGGATACAGCGGATCAAGCTTTATAATTATAAATAATTGAAGAAAAATACGCTTGTTTATAAATTACTAATCTCTTTCTGTCTGTATCCCTCTTTTATATAATTTAGCTGATATACAAATTATAATGCTTTTTACCGTGTTGCTTTTATTGGTCTGCGCTTTGGCTGCATTTATACTGAGCGCGGTATGTGGTGGTGGGGCCAGTTTTATATTGATCCCGATATTGGGAATTGTACTTCCTGGGGCCCAGATACCCGCGGCCCTATCTGTTGGAACCGCGTCGAGTTCTCTTTCAAGAATTATTGTGCTTTGGAAAAATATCAGGTGGGACCTCGTAAAATGGTTTATACCGCCGGCCATACCAACAGTATGGCTGGGTGCCCGTTTGCTTAGTTATTTTAACCCGGTATTTTTAGAGTTGATTTTGGGCCTGTTCCTGTTATATAATATCCTGTACATTTTTAAATCTCCCCAAAAAAGAAAACCAGACCAAAAAAGCAGGCTTAGCGTAGTCATAATTGGCCTGCTGACTGGATTTGTTTCTGGTTTAACAGGTGCCGTTGGCTTGATTTTTAACAGATTTTATCTTACTTACGGCCTTTCAAAAGAAGAAATTGTAGCAACCAGGGCTGCCAACGAAATTATACTTCATATAATTAAGCTCGGGTTGTATGTATCATTCGGATTATTTACCTCACAGGTACTTTTATACGGAGGGATAATAGCTTTTGCAGGCATTGTATCCTCATTTGGTATTAAATATTTGTTGCCCTTTTTAAGTGAAAAGGTATTTCAAAAGATAGGATATGCTGCAATGGTGTTTTCGGGGGTGTTTTTGTTTGCCGGGGGAGTGGGTAAAATCATATCAAATGACAATTTGAAAATTAGTCTGTCGCCGGTTTCCCGTGGTCTTAATACAAGCGTTCAGTGGAAGAAAGATAGTTTTACATTAGAATTTGAATACGATGAGGGCTTTGAGTTTGAACGCAAGATATCTCTTTCTGAACTTCCCGCCAGCTTGCACCCAAAGGTTACGCCCTTAATTAAAAATTCAACGAATCACCTTATTGAGGAAGTTTTTAGTTTCAGAGAGCACTATTATGAGCTTTACACCTGGAAAGAGGGAAAAGTAAGTAAATACAATTTTAAATGATAAACAAAACTTGTGTTTGCCGTATTTATTTCAACCATGTTTTAGCCTAAAATGAACCTATTTTCCTTACCAGCATAGTGTTATCTTTAATACTATTTATTAGTATTTTTAGAAGATATGAACCTCATCGCAACTGCTTGTATCATTTTAAGCTCTCATACTCAGCCGTATAATAACGCTTTGAATGCCGGATTGTCAATATCTGTTGCTCAATCTCAGGGAAAAACATTTAAAGTACAGAGCCAGCCTTTTGATCTTAATGGCCTGCGTCTTCAGTATCAATATACTGTTAAAGAAGATATTGATTCCACCAATCCAAAAGAAATGGTAGTTCTTCTTGATAAAAAATTGGTTGATATAAAGCGCCACCTGATAGTACTAAATTTTTCGCTAATATTAGAAGATGATAGAAATCCGACTGTAAAATTGTCTGAGATCAACAACGTAAAATACATCCAGGCAGATTTCGACGATGTGAATTTTGATGGATATAAAGATATAAGGGAAGAATGTAAACCTTGCAGCGGCTCATTAGGCAATGTGGAAGAAATTTACCTCTTCAATCGCCGTTTAAAAAAATTTATACGTTGGCAATCTGTAATGGGAATAAATGTTGAGCTTGACGAAAAAGGCAGAACGGTTCAATGCTACACAAAAGGAGCGGGTGATGGCCAGTTTGAGTATCAGGAGATCAAATTTATTGACCATGGTATCCAGCTTTATGAAAAACAAGTTAATAGCATTTTTTTAAATGAGAAAAGGCACACGTATAAAATTACATATAAGAAATATGCAGGTAAAAAGCTGGTAGCTCATAAAACCCGAATAGTCACTCGAAGGGAAATCTACGATCCCTCGGATGTTATAGCTGAAATAACAAAATGATTATTGCGCATTTAAACTATTGCTAAAGCATTTTGTCCAAGATGCGCAATTAGTGCACCTGCGCTAATCCGGAAATCTAAATCAAATCACATGAAAAAGTTTTTATTAAGCATTTTGCTCCTCATCTGTACTACCGTCCTTATGGCGCAACATAGCGGTAACATGGTTTTCGGGGATAATTTGCCCACAAGGATGCGACCCTCTATCCAGAAAACCTATCTCACCGATTCAACTTTTATTATTGAAGCTAATGTATTGATGAATGTAACTGCAGATAGTTATGTAGTAACTTTTGGAGTAACGGATTCGGCCGCAACCATACAGGAAAGCAATAAAAGGATTAATAAACGGATAGATGGTTTTACAAATGCTTTGTCAAAACTAAATATCGCACAAAAAGATATCTATGTGGATATGACCACACAGAACAAACTTTTCGATTATCATATTAAGGGTAACACTGCCGATCAGTATCTAAAGGGCTTTGAAATAGCAAAAAATGTTATTATCAGGATCAAGGAGATTAAAGACCTTGATAATTTATTAATAACCGCATCGGAATTCCAAATATATGACCTGGTAAAGGTGGATTATATTGTAAATGACGTGAATAAAGTTCAAAATCAATTATTTAAGCTGGCAACAGATATA
The DNA here is from genome assembly GCF_036383575.1 of Mucilaginibacter sp. Classification (GTDB taxonomy): domain Bacteria; phylum Bacteroidota; class Bacteroidia; order Sphingobacteriales; family Sphingobacteriaceae; genus Mucilaginibacter. Next base: position 3,222 of record NZ_DASVOB010000589.1, on the reverse strand, counting down.
ATAAATGAAAAAAAGGGTTTATATATTGCCGCTACCAACACCAGGTTATTATTTGCCTCACAAATTTATGGCGAGGATTTTTATAGTTACTATCCACCTCAGCTTTACAAAAGTTATACCGCTCAAAATGGCAGTAAAGTATATTCAGAATATGACCGGTTTATAAAAAAAGACCTGAAAAACAATGCAACATATTATTACGATAAGATCAATTATTCAGGCTTTGATAAAATAATTAACCCCTCGGTTATTGAGCCTGCTGTTGAATTTGTTATGGGCCTGCAAATAAAGTTTCAGATAGAAAAAGTTAAAAAGTAATATCGATTGATGGCCATATAATCTAAGGCTTAAACGAATAAAAAGAGGCTGTCCATTTATACACAGCGCCAAATACTGTTTAACTTTTGGGTGCTGTATAATCTATAAAACAGCCTCTTTTTTCTTTTTCAGTTCTTCTGCACCGGTGTTATCCTGAACTCTGTTTTATAGTTGTTCCTGAGGATGCCGATATATTGGAATTGACCTATTTTATCTTCAGTAAGCATTTTAAACAGGTTGTCGGATGTTTCGACTGGTTGGCTATTGAACGAGTAAATAATGTCCCCGCTAAGGATCCCGGCTTTGGCGGCAGGACTGTCTTTAGCAACTTCCGAGACAAATAATGCCTGTTTGTTGGACACCTCATGAATTGCACGAAGCTTCGGAACAAGGTCTATCTGCTGCATTACAACTCCAAGGTATGCCCTTTTTACTTTGCCAAACCGGATCAACTGGTTGGCGATATCTTTGGCAGTGTTGATACTGATGGCAAAACAGATGCCTTGCGCACCTCTGATCACGGCCGTGTTTACGCCAATAACTTCGCCGTTCCCGTCGACTAATGGCCCGCCTGAATTACCGGGGTTTAGCGCAGCATCTGTTTGGATCATGCTGTCCATCATCCGCCCGCCCTGGCCTTCTAATGTTCGCCCCAATGCACTAACTACGCCGGCTGTTACCGTGTGCTGAAATCCTAAGGGGTTTCCGATGGCAATAACCAACTGACCGATCTGAAGCTGATCGGCATTTCCAAATTTAACCGGCACAAACTCTGCTCCGTTGATTTTAAGAATGGCTAAATCCGTATCCTGATCATCACCAATAAGCTCCGCGGCATATACAGTACCGTCATGCATTTTTACCGTAATCTTTTTAGCGTTGTGTATCACATGGCTGTTGGTAAAAAGATACCCATCCGAAGAAAATAAAAAGCCTGATCCCGATCCGACAGCCTGCTCTTTTCCATTCACATTGCTGAAGATTTCGATTTTTACAACTGCTGTCTTTACCTTGTCGACAGCATTGATAATTGTAGCTGAATAGCTATCCATAATAATCCTTTCAAAAGGCGGGCCTCAAATTGCATTCCCTCTTTTAAAAGATCATTACTTATAACTGTTTTGCGTCCTTTTGGCGGCTTTAGACTCAATATCTGGCTATTATGTCAGTTTTTTGGTTTCGCTTTCGACGCTTTCTATCTGCAGAAAGCAAAAAACCGCTCCGGTTATGGTTAATTCCATTCTTTACCGGGGCGGCTTGTTTTAAGTATAGGGCTTTTAAAAAGTTGTTGGCACGTTGTTATGGGTGTAGTTGGTCCAGCAGAGGAAGCCGATATCGCCATTAGGCAAACCATTGCTGTCGCACACATAATTGCTGGCAATGTAGCTGGTTTCGGTAGTACCGTAATGACGGTTAGCCACTTCAATGCCCGGCCATATTGGGTTATTAACATTCCCATTAGGCGAGCAAGGCGGAGATACGGTGCCATGCATCAACTTGTACTGGTAGTTAAACCCGGTTAACAGGCGACTGCTGCTGGCCGAGTAAATAGACAGATCGCCCTGAATACCAGCAATGTTGGCTGCATAGCTCAAACCGGTAAGGGTGTACTGATAGTGCACATAGTCATTGTGCGAACCGCAGATCTCGCCATTCATTGAACCATCTGATGCAATTACGTTAGGCAGTACTGTTTTTACAGCGGTGATACCGTTTTGATATACAGTTTGACTGTCTTCAAATATACCGATAGCCATTTTTGCGTACCCGGCAGATACGTTCCAGTTGTTGTTAAAATTGGGAACGTTGTTGATGTAATTATCTTTCATGTTGTTCAGAAAGTTTACAAACTGGGTGTTTTCAGCTGTTGTCCAACCGCCGCCAACGCCGCTGGCCGGTATGTAGTATTTGATAATTTCGGCAGCCGCGGCAAAGGTAGGTGCAGCCCATGAAGCCTCAAGCGAAGCCTGGTTGGGCTGTGAGCCCGTTACGCTGAAATTTTGAAAGCTATTGGCCCAGCCATCAAGAATTTGTTTTACTGTGGTTGCGTATGATGCGATGCCGGTTTTAGCCCAGCGCAGCGCCAGGGCATAGCTCAGCAAGGCATCGCCTTTAAAAGCAATTTCGTCGGGCGTGGTAACGCCGCCGGCTACTTGTACTGTAGCTTTGTAGGCACCGCTGGGGCTGTGGTTATTGCAATAATTGAGTACAAACTGGTAGGCTGCCAAACGGTTGGCATCGTTTGAATTGGCTTGCTGGCCCACATAATCAAGGGTTTGTTGCGTGTTGAGGATACCGGGATGGATAAAGCCGGTGGCCTGGGTTTTTAATGCAGGTGAGGCAGGATTATTGCCCGCCGCCGGTGCAACTTGCTTTTTGGTGCAATAAGTGAAAAATAAGGCTGTAAAGAGCATTAGGCCCAACAGGGTTGCAAAGGTTGTTTTTGGTTTGTTGTTCATAAATTGGTTTTTAGTTTACAATTGTTACACCCGGTATAAAGCCATAAAAACAAGCCGTTTACGGGCTGTTGGGCCCGGCTTTTTTTGCTTAGCATACGGTCTTACTGCTTTTTTGGGGAGTCCCGGATAATTGGTTTGATAAAACAAATTTATTGTAAACTATTGATTAAAAGCAATATACAACGCATTTGATACGCTTTGTTCGCAACGGTACTTCGCTATTGCAAGGGCCGTTTTAATGGAAAAAAAAAAATTATTTTTTTTGCCTGATACGGTTTATCCGCATATAAATAGGGCAGTTGCGGTTTAATTGGAAGGGATTTTCGGAGACTAATATCAAAACAAAAGCCCGCAATTGTTTAATTACAGGCTTTTATTTTAGGATTTGCTATTGGTATTTTAATATTTTCAGGGTTTAAATCTTATTCATTGGTAAGAAACCCTC
>NZ_DASVOB010000588.1:0-11104 GCF_036383575.1 Mucilaginibacter sp. | reverse complement strand
CATCTGTTTCATGTGGAGGGACTACTCAAAATACTATGTTTTTTATATTTGCTAAAAACCCGTTACCTCATGAGCCAGTTTGTTGATACCACCAATCGCAAAGTATTGTATCGCTTATTCCTTAATCTTGATGCGCAGGCTAAGCCACTTTGGGGTAAAATGACACCTCAACAAATGATTGAGCACCTTATAACCCAGGTTCAATACACCAACGGTACCAGGATACCAACCTGGGATGGGCCACATGAAAATACCGCCGCACGTAAGCAAGCCGGCATTTATACCGACTTTGAAATGCCCCGCAATATTATCTTGGAAGAGCTACCCGATACGCTAACCTATCCCGACCTCGAAACAGCCATTAATCAATTAATGAAAGAGCTGGATACTTTCGACAGGTATTTCAACACGAATGATGTTAAAGTGATCCACGGTGGTTTCGGTCCGTTGGATTATTATGAATGGATCATATGGCATGGCAAACATTTTACGCACCATTTAAAGCAGTTTGGGGTGGTGGGATGGTAAGCTTTCCTATAGTTGTTATAGGAAAAACTAATTAAATAAATTTCGTAAATTTGAGTATGCAAGTTCAGATAGATATAGGCTTCGATAACAATGAACTAAAAGAATTAGAATCATTTTTATTGAGTGCTCCTACTTTCTCTGATAAGCAAATTGCAGCAATCAATAAAACGCGTAAGGCTATTAATAAATGGCGTACCCGAAAAGGCTATCGCATCAAACTTTAATTTTGAAACCATGGAGATCCGCGAAGTGATTAATATCGATCATGATATTTTGGGAGGTCAGCCAGTGTTTGCCGGCACACGAGTGCCTGTTGATACACTCTTTGATCATCTGGAAGCCGGGATTTCGCTTGCCGATTTTTTGGATGATTTCCCATCTGTAAAAAAAGAACAGGCTATTGCATTGTTAGACATCGCCAGTAAAATCGTAACCTCAAAGAATATCACACAACTTTATGAAGCTGTTGCTTGATGAGAATCTCCCTAAAAAACTAAAGCTTGATTTTCCCGAACACGAAGTATATACTGTAACCGATAAAGGCTGGAACGGCGTAAAAAATGGTGAACTGTTAAAACTATTATTAAATGACGGCTTTGATGCTTTGTTGACTTTCGACAAGAATTTGCAGCATCAGCAAAACTTCAAAAAATATACCATTTGCGTATTTGTAATGATAGCCCCGATCAATACATATGCTGAATTATCAAAGCTTGTTCCTTTAATAAAAAAGGCAATCAAAAAAAGCACCTTAGTAGGCCCAATCATTATTAGCCTTTAGCAAACATGATAAGAAGTTAATGGTTACCCTGAATGTCAAGCATTTTTGACCGCATGAATAAGTCATCTTTGTTTGATATAAAATAATACCTGCCAATCCCTATTTTGATGCAGTCTGATTTATTTGCTCAACATCTATATCAATACTGCCAGTCGCTGTAACCGTAACGGTGCACTTGTAATCTATCACTACCGGACGACTATTTATTATTCCCGGTTTCCACTTTCTTGATCCTTTGATAAGGCGTATCAATTGCTCATCTATCTTATTATTCTCCTTACTTACCAGTTTGGTATTAACCAAAGTACCATCTTTCTCTATACTAAATTTCACAATTGTGGTTTGTACTTCCTTAACCGATACTTTACTTAAATTCTTTTTAATGTAATCATAAAACCGGGCCATCCCTCCAATATATTCCGGTTGTGCCGAAAATGAAAATATCCCTAAAGTAATTTGATTATTTATAGAGTCGGCGGCAACTCCTGGTTTTACAAGGGTTGTATCACTACCCGAAGCCCCGCCTTTTTGCTGAGCAAAAACGCGGCAATTTACAGTGGTCAATCCCAATGCAATTAACCCCGCCGAAAGCCATCGCTGCCATTTGGGTTGCGCTGTATAAGTTATCCTTCCAGCATCAAATATCCCGCAATGTATCTTATCGGCGTTGCTTAGGGAATTCAATATTTGTTCTTCGTGCACTCCCCTAAAATCCATAATTGCCCTGTTGCAACCGGCACAATACCAATCACTATTACAAGGTGTAAGATCGTTTAGCGTTTTAGGGCACTTAAAGATAAGCTGGATATTTTGAAGCGGTTCCATAAGGTAAAGGTCATTTACCCAAATAACGTATTCTTTTTATTATACGTATACTGTATTTCAAAAAAGCCTAAACTATCCATCCACCAATAGCTTCAATAAATCGGCTTCAAATATTAACTTTGCTGTTCTGCAAATAAATAAAAGAAGAAATGCGTCATTGCGAGGTACGAAGCAATCGCGAACTCTACAGAGCGGACCTGTAATTTGGGGATTGCTTCGTACCTCGCAATGACGGGTTGAGAAAAACCATATATGAAACTCCTGCGCTGGCTTTTAATACCCTTTTCGCTGATTTACGGCCTGGTTGTCGGTATCCGTAACTGGTGTTATAACCGGGGGGTCTTTAAAAGTACCGGGTTTGATATGCCGGTGATCGTAGTGGGCAATCTCGACGTTGGAGGCGCAGGCAAAAGCCCGATGACAGAGTACCTGATCAGGCTATTGAAAGGCAATTATAACATAGCTACACTTAGCCGCGGCTACGGTCGTGCTACCAAAAGCTTTTTAATGGCTACTGCCGAAAGTAAAGCATCCGACATTGGCGACGAGCCAGCCCAGTTCAAACATAAATTTCCGGATGTTGATGTAGCCGTTTGCGAGAAGCGGGTTAATGGTGTTGAGCAGTTAAAGGACAATCATGATGTTATTGTTTTAGATGATGCCTACCAGCACCGTGCGCTTGAGCCAGGTTTCAGCATTTTGCTTTTTGATTACAGCCGGGTTAACGAGCCTCATTTCCTGCTCCCGGCAGGTAACCTACGAGAGTCGTTTGGCGGGCGTAAAAGGGCGGATGTGATCATCATCAGTAAATGCCCTGCTTCACTAACCGATCTTGAACAGGGGCGGGTAATAAAAAGGATCAAGCCGTATCCACATCAGTCACTATTTTTTACAACGATAAACTATCTGCCTGTTCAAGCTATGAACGGTACTACGGTTACAAACACCATCGACAATCAAACCACTGTTTTCCTGCTCACAGGCATAGCTAATCCCAAACCATTATTAGCACATCTCAAAAAGCAAACACAGCTGGTTGTTCATCACAATTATCCCGATCATCACCGTTTTAGCTTAAAAAATATCAGTAAACTTGCCGATGAGTTTTCGGCCTTTGCATCACAAAAAAAAGTGATCATCACAACAGAAAAGGATGCGCAGCGTTTAGGGGAACAGGACCTGCTTCCGATGGTTAAAAAACTGCCCGTTTTGGTATTGCCAATAGGCGTAAGTTTTTTAAATAACGGGCAACAACAATTTGACGAATTAGTACAAACATATGTTAGACAATATTGAAGGCACCGCCCGGTATATCAAAAACCGCATAGGCGATTTTGAACCCGAAGTGGGTATAATTTTAGGTACTGGTCTTGGTGGCCTTGTCAAAGAAATTGAGGTCGAAAAACAGCTGATGTACTCCAACATACCTGATTTTCCTATCTCAACATTGGAGTTCCACTCGGGCAAGCTTATTTTTGGTACACTTGCAGGTGTTAAAGTTGTTGCCATGCAGGGTCGCTTGCATTATTACGAAGGTTACAACATGCAGCAGATCACCTTCCCGGTTAGGGTGATGAAATACCTGGGGATAAAAACGCTGTACGTATCAAACGCCAGCGGTTCACTTAACCCCGATTTTAAAAAGGGCGACCTGATGATCATTGAAGATCATATTAACCTGCAGCCGCAAAACCCGCTGGTTGGCCGTAATTATGAGGAGCTTGGCCCACGCTTCCCGGATATGAGCGAACCTTACCGTCATGATATGATCGAAAAAGGTTTGGCCATCGCCCAAAAACACAATATAACCTGCCATAAAGGGGTTTATGTAGCAGTAACCGGCCCTAACCTGGAAACCCGTGCCGAGTATAAATACCTGCGCATCATAGGCGGCGATGCCGTTGGCATGAGCACCGTGCCCGAGGTTATTGTTGCCAACCACATGGGGATCCCAACATTTGCCATTTCGGTATTAACAGATGAGGGCTTTCCTGAAATATTGAAGCCGATAACGCTTGAAGAGATCCTTGCTATTGCGCAAGAAGCCGAACCCAAAATGACCCAGATACTTAAAGAACTGATAGCCGGTAATTAATGCGCCAATAGCTCAAATATATTTTTTTATTGCTGATGTGTATGTCGGTACAGGCTGCTTTTGCGCAGTATGGAAACCGTACCAATCCACGTAACCTGCCTACCCGTGATACTGCACGCAAGCAGGAAAAACAAATGACCGACGATCAGCTCCTGGACAGCTTAAGGCGTAAGGAAGAGAATAAAAAGGATTCGGTGGTTTTCAGTTCCAAGTTTATCCGTGTTACCAACGAGCGTTTGCTGAACGACAGTACACAATTGTTCCCGATTGATACCGGTATCACTAACTTTGAGATCTACAGTCCGCTTGTTGATCCGCGCAGTCCACGGATTCATTTAGGGAATATTGGCTTATCGCAACGGCCCTTGCTTTTTGAGCCCAGCAGGACCATAGGCTTTGACCTGGGTTTACATGCATTGGATATTTATGCGCTGAAGCCCCAGGATATCAATTACTATAACACACGGGTACCTTATACCAAGCTTACTCTGTATAATGCCTTTGGCGGGTCGGCCATACAGGTGTTTAATATCGTCCATACCCAAAACATAAAGCCCAACTGGAATATCGGTTTTAATCTTAATTTCAACGGGTCGAAGGGATTTTACAACTTTAACAATGTGCTGGGGCAAAACGTGAGCGATTTAAATGCTTCCATTTTTACCTGGTACGAATCAAAAAGTAAACGGTATAATCTGCTGGCCAACCTATTATTCAATAATCTTAAAGCACCCGAAACCGGCAGCATCCTTAACGATTCGGTATTCACCAGCACTAATGTAAACAACGCCTTTTCAAAAGACAGGGCAGCAGTTCGCCTGCCTTACAGTTATGAAAACTGGAACGATAAAGGCCTCTACATTAAACAGTTTTACTATTTAGGCAGGATAGATAGTTTGAACAAAGGCAAGGATAATTCAAAGATCCTGCCTACCCAACGCGTATCACATACCCTCCATATATCAAACAGCAGGTACCTGTATAAGCAAAGCGGTGTTGACACCTACAATGTTTTCCCCGATTATTATTACAGTAATAACCGGTCGCGAGATTCGACAGTGGTGACGCATATTCAGAATGAGTTTTCGTATAGCTTTTACCTCCGAAGTAAATCGGTAAAGTTTGTAAAGAACGAGCTGAAGCTTGACCTGGGGCTTGTGCATGATTTTTATTCATACAATCAATATGTTAGCGATACCACCCTTAACCAGTATGGTGCAAAATACATTCACCAGGATAAGGTACAGCACAACACATTCCAGGATATTACACTGAAAGCCAAGCTGGGCTACCGTTTCAGCGACCGTATTGCGCTTGATGCCGATTTCAGGCAGATTGCCCAGGGCCGCGACTTTGGCAACTATCTTTATGATGCCAAACTTACCCTGGCAGGCGGCAAAAAAACAGGTAAGATCATTTTAGAGGCCTATTCGCAAAACAGCTCACCGCCGTTGGTTTATAACAACTGGATCTCCAATCATTATATTTTTCATAATGATTTCAGCAATCAGAAAACTACCAGCGCATCGTTCAACTACATTAATAATGCCCTGCAAATTGATTTAAAGGCCGAATACTTTTTGATAAGCAATTACCTGTATTTTACAGCTCAGGATGGCGGTAGCGATGTACGCCCGGCTCAGCTTAACAGTTCTATTAACCTGTTAAAAGTAAGCCTTGGTAAAAACTTCACCTACCGCAGCCTGCATTTTGACAACTACGTAGTATATCAAAAAACCGACTATCAAAATACACTCCGTACACCCGAGGTATATGCTTATAGCAGCTTATACGTTAACCGGGTTTTGCTTAATGTATTACATGCCAGTATGGGTATAAATGGGAGGTACAATACAGAATATGTAGCACCTTCATATGCCCCGGGCCTTGGGCAATTTTACAACGGTGCAAACGTAACGTTTTCATCATACCCTATATTCGGTGTATTTTTCAAAGCAACATTGCAACGTACCAACCTGTTTGTTGCTTATGATTACATTAATCAGGGTGCATGGAGTAAAGGTTATTATACTGTTAACCGCTACCCTCAACAGGATGCTGTCCTAAAGTTTGGCGTATCATGGACATTTTATAATTAAAAGAGATAATTATATCCAAAACCGTTGCCATAGTAAACTAATTGGCAATAGAAGGCTCCACTGGAGCCTTTCTTTTAAATAATATTTTCGCCTATAAACATGGTACTCCTACGGAGTTTGAAAAGTACATCATTAAGAACTCCGTAGGAGTACCATGTTTGTAGCAAAATGAAGCACATGTATTGGCTCCGTAGGTGCCTCCTAATTAAAAAACAATTCTTTGCAATTCTGGTAAGTTGCTTTATAAAACGCATTTTCTCAAAACCATTGCTTCGGACTTTATCAATAACTCTTTCTCAACAAAAAATATTTATCCCTTCAATTCCTCACTAAATGTTAACCTGTTGCCAAAAGGATCATGAACGGTCATGGTGATAGCCTTGTCATTCCATTCGGGAACTTCCAAGCCCGGACGATTATATTTATATTTTTTGGCGATGAGATGAGCGTGATAATCCCTTAGCTCTGTAAAATCGTCAATAGCTACGTGGCTGCCGGGACTTGCATCGCCATGATGTTCGGAGAGGTAAAGCACTACATCGCGCAGGGATATTTGAATGTATACCGGCACACCTTCGGGCTTATGTTCCCAATCAGTTTTAAAGCCAAGCCAGGTAATATAAAACTCAATAGCTTTATCGTAATCAAAAATTCGGAGGATAGGTTTTATTATCGACATAGGTAATTAATTGTTAAACAAATTTAACGGAAAATGCAGCTGGTTTTATACAGCTAACACGCTTGTTTTCAACCCAAGCCTGCAAATGTTAATAGATGTTAAATATGACTAAAACGGCGTTATAAATTAGGTTTCCATACAACAGATAACTTACTTTCGTCGGCACATTTTGCCCCCTCGTCTATTACATTGAGTGCGGGTTTAAAATGAGGCTACCTTAGCATGATATGTTTAAACGGATAAAACCGGCATTGATTATTGAAGTTTGTATCCATCTGTTATTTTGGGCACTGATCATATTTACGCCGGTAATTTCCAGGCCGGATATGCGAGGTTTTCCACAGCCTGCTTTTTCGGTATGGCACATCATCAGTTTTAACCTTGTGCTGGCGGCCGAGTTTTACCTGAACGCATTTTTCCTTATTCCGAAGATCTTAAAAAAGAATATCTGGCTTTACTTTTTTGCATTGCTTGCCTCTTTTGTGGTATTCAATTTAATACTGATGGCAGTACGGCATTATTTTCCGCTACCTCATTTTCCGTGGATGGGGCAACATCACCGGTCGCAGGGGGCTTACCTGGTTATTTTCCCGTTATTATCCATTACAGCTGGTAGTTTTGCTTATCACTACCTTGCCGATCAGTTTAAAGTCATCAACAAAAAAAAGGATATAGATAATGCTTCACTGATCTCTGAGCTGGCTTTTTTACGCTCGCAGATCAGTCCGCATTTTATTTTTAATGTGATTAATAGTGCCGTGGCGCTTTCCAGGTTAAACCCTTCGGCAGTTGAGCCTACGCTCATCCAGCTCTCCAAACTGCTCAGATACATGCTTTATGTAACCGATGCCGAAAAAGTTACGCTGTGCCAAAAAGAAGATTACCTCAGCAGCTACATCGAACTGCAGCAACTCCGTTTCCGCGACCAGGTGAAGATCAGTTTTAGCTCAGATATTAAAGCGCCTGAAAAAAGCATCGAACCTATGCTGCTGATCCCGTTTGTGGAAAATGCCTTTAAGCATGGCACTGGCGACATTGATGCCCCCGCCATAGCCATTACACTTTTTACCGATGAAAAAAACCTGCGTTTCAGCGTACAAAATGTATATAACCCGGCCGAAGGCAGTAAAGACAATGCCTCGGGTATTGGCCTGGCCAATGTTAAACGCCGGCTGGAACTGCTATATCCTGGCAAACACAATCTCTATATCAATCAAAACGAGCAGGCTTATATAGTTATGCTGCAATTGGAACTTAAATGATGCGATGCTTAATAATTGACGATGAGCCGCTGGCGCTCGACCTGCTGGAAGATAGCCTCAAGCATGTGAATACCATACAAGTGGTAGCCCGGTGCCGTAACGCGGGTGAAGCGATCATTGCTATGCAAAAAGAGCAGATCGATCTTATTTTCAGCGATATATACATGCCGGGTATCAATGGTTTACAATTGATCAAGAGCCTCACCCAAAAGCCGATGGTGATATTTGTAACCGCTTATGAGAAATTTGCGGTAGAGGGCTTTGAGCTTGATGTTGTAGACTACCTGGTTAAACCTGTGCCCTTAGACCGTTTTTTAAAAGCATGCCACAAAGCACTTGACCTGTATGAGCTTCGCCGCAGTTATGTACCGCAGCCTACAACCAAAAACCATTTCTTTTTGCATGCCGATTATAACCTGGTAAAGATCAGCTTTGACCAGGTTGAATACATTGAGGGACTTAAGGATTATATCAAAGTGCACCTCATCAACCAGCAAAAACCGGTATTATCCCGCATCAGTCTCAAAGCTATTGAGCTGCAATTACCTCCCGACCAGTTTTTCCGGGTGCACAAATCATACCTGGTTAACCTCGACCATGTATCGGAGATGCGCCGCGCCCGCATCAAACTTATCAACACCGAAATCCCGCTAAGTGATGGTTACCGTGATGTGATCAACAGGATGATTGGGAAGGTGTAAGAAGCTTTACCACATAAAAATATGTCATTGTGAGTGTTTAAATCCTTGGACTCTGAAGTTGAAATGATATCTCCATACCGTCATGCTGAGGAGGTAAAATCCAGGGACTTTGAAGGGGGAAATGACATTTGCCCCTTTGTCATGCTGAGGCACGAAGCATCTTCTTCGCCCTGTATAGCGACCATGCTTGTTGAAGAAGATCCTTCGTGCCTCAGGATGACAGGTTTTTTAAATTATGTCATGGGTAGCGCGGTGTGGCAATCGCATACTATACAGGGCGGCTCTGCTTGCGTGCGATTGCTGCGCTCGCAATGACATTCTTTATAAGCATTTCCTTATATCTCCGCGCCAAAACCTGCCACTGCTACTAATAACTGCTACTTACCCTTGCTAACCCACGTATTCCCCTACCACACATCCTGCCGTCTTGTCGACACAAAGCCTCTCATGGTCGATTTTATTTGAGGTACATCAAAACAAGGTGCAATTTCGGCACCGAAGAAAATATACCCCTACATGAAGAAATTTTCCTTATTGTTATTATCCACCCTTGTATTGTGCGGTTCGGTGGCCCATAGTCAGCAAACGCAGCAAAAACTCAAAAAGATCGTAGTTAACCATTTTTTTTCATGTCCGCTTGATGAGCTTCTTGATACACTGGCCATGGATTATAAAGTCCGCATCGTGTTTGAACGCGAGCCTCTGCATGAAATGGACGTGGTAGAACACTTTTTTGAAGAACCATTGAAAGATGTAATTGCCAAGGTTTGTGATGAGAACAGCCTGCATTACTGGATAGAATCAAGCGGCACCATCTACATCCTTCAAAATACCGACGATCTGGCCCGGCTGCAAAAACTCAACAAATTAGCATTACAATCATCCAATGCGGTAAAGGCCAAAGAGATTGAGGCCCCCAAAGCTAAGCCCAAACATTTCCTCGTCAGTATTAACGGGCGCGTGATCGATCAGCAAACGGGCGAGTCGCTGCCATCGGCCACGGTGAAGATCAGGGGAACCGACCTCAACGTAATGACAAACTCCGACGGCTATTTTACCATGTTCAGGGTACCTTCAGATACATCAGTAGTGGAGGTTTCATACACAGGTTATCAAACCGACTATTTCAGGCTGAGCAGCGAAAAGCTGAATTCGCCGCTGATCTGTGGTTTGTATTCATCACTTAACAGCTTAAACGAGGTTACCATTACCGGTAAAAAAAGCGGCGTTATGAATACCGATAGCAGGCAGGTTGGCGTGTTACAGCTTTCGCCGGCCAATTTGGATAAGCTGCCAACAATGGGTGATAAGGACGTACTGAGGGCCTTCCAGCTAATGCCCGGCGTAAGCGGCACCAACGAGTCATCATCCGGCGCATATGTACGCGGCGGTACACCCGATCAGAATTTAGTTGTGCTGGATGGTTTTACCATTTACCAGGTTGACCACCTGTACGGTTTCTTCAGCGCTTTTAATGCCAGCGCCATCAAAGATGTGCAGTTGTATAAAGGCGGCTTTACGGCCAAGTATGGCGGCAGGCTTTCGAGCGTTACCGAACTTAACGGCAAGGAAGGGAATAAAAACGAAACCAATATCGGTACCGATTTGAGTTTACTAAGCGCCAGCGGTTACCTGGAAACGCCGCTGTCGGACAAGTCGACCTTGCTGTTAGCTGTAAGGCGTTCATACCAGGGACCATTTTATAATAAGATCTTTAACCAGTTTAACCAAACTTCAACCACACAAAGTGGTGGCCCGGGTGGTGGTGGCCGTGGCGGTTTCGGTGGCGGTGGTTTTGCCAACCAGATTACGCCAAGCTCATACTTTTATGATTTTGACGCCAAGTACACGTACAGCATCAGTCAAAAAGATAAAGTTTCATGGAGTTTATACACCGGTACCGATAAAACTGACAACAGCAGGCAATTGGGCCTGCCATCGTTCCTATCGTCAGGCAGCAGCGGCATCAATATTACCGACTATACCAAGTATGGTAACCTGGGCAGCAGTATCAAATGGTTCAGGCAATGGAATAAGAAACTATACTCCAACAACTACATCACCTACTCATCCTATTTCAACGACAGGATCAGGAGCACTTCGGGGTTTTCACAGATCGACACCAACGGTATTT
>NZ_DASVOB010000587.1:0-2248 GCF_036383575.1 Mucilaginibacter sp. | reverse complement strand
TACGCAAAACGACCTGAAACGTGTACTTGCTTATTCAACCATATCGCAACTGGGATATATGACACTGGCGATGGGAGTGGGGGCTTACGGTTCATCGCTGTTTCATTTGGCTACACACGCCTTTTTTAAATGTTTACTGTTTTTGGTGGCCGGTGTAGTGATCCACGAAATGCAGCACATCAAAGAGGAGAACGATCTGGATATCGACCCGCAAAATATCCTGCATATGGGCGGTTTGCGTAAAAAGTTGCCGCTTACTTTTATTGTCGCCGTTATTGGATCGCTGGCTTTGATCGGCATTCCCCTTACATCGGGCTACCTGTCAAAAGATGGTATCCTGATCCAGGCTTTTGAATGGAGTGAAGGCCGGAGTGCATGGCTTAAACTGATCCCGGCAGGGGCATTGTTTACCAGCTGGCTTACCGCTTTTTATATATCCCGTTTGATAGTAAAGGTGTTTTTCGGCGAGTTTCGACTGCTGAAAAGTAATCCTGACATAAAGTTCCATATCAGCGATGGCGGCTGGCAATATAAACTGCCGTTGATCCTGCTGGCAATTTGCAGTCTCTTCCCGCTGTTTTCGCTTAATCCATTCTTCTATGAAAAAGCATGGCTGTTTGAGAGTTTAAAGCCTTCCGACTTCCTGGCCCGCGAAAACATTTATCATACCATTATCCCGATAGGGGTAAATATATTGAGTGTATTTGTGATGTACGCGGCGTACGCTATCTACGTAAAACAAAATACTTTCTCGTTCCCGCAAACAGGCTTCCTGTACCGATTATCTTATAATCAATGGTATTTGGACAAGATCTATAAAAAAGCGATTGTAAAGCCTATACTTGGCTTAGGTAAAACTTGTTTCTGGTTCGACAGAAATATCATTGATGGGTTGATCCATTTAATTGAACGCACAAGCCGGATGGTAGCAAGTTTTACCGCCTGGAGCGATAAATATATTGTTGACGGATTTTTACATTCAATGGCTGCATTAGTGCAAAGTATTGGCAATTTTGCACGTAAGTTTCAAAACGGTAAAGTGCAATATTACCTTTATAGCATGCTGCTCATTGTGCTGGTACTCTTTATTTTAAAAATACTGATCTGAATTTAATGAACCTATTAACCCTCCTCATATTTATACCTGTACTGTTTGCGTTGGTGATCGTATTGCTGCCATCGTCGGTTCGCGGGAGTTTTAAATATATTACCCTGCTTGCTACGCTTTTGCAGTTGGGTATCAGTATCTGGATCTACCTCGATTTTAAAACTGGTGCGGCTACGGCAGGCATTAATCATGAAGATCAGTTTCAGTTTGTGCAGAAACTGCCATGGATAGCCCTTAACCTGGGCAACATGGGCAAGCTGCAGATAGATTATTTTGTGGGGATAGATGGCATTTCGGTAACGTTGCTGGTAATGTCGGCATTAATAATGGTAGTGGCTACGCTGGCTTCATGGGAGATCAAGAGTAATCTGAAAGGTTTCTTCCTGTTGTTCCTGCTGCTGGATATGGCCGTTATGGGCGTATTTTGTGCGTTGGATTTCTTCCTGTTTTACCTGTTTTATGAGCTGATGTTATTACCGCTTTATTTCCTGATAGGGATGTGGGGCGGTGTGCGCAGGGAATATGCGGCTATCAAGTTTTTCCTGTATACACTGTTTGGTTCGGTGTTTATGTTGCTGGTAATGATTGGCTTATACCTTTCAGTGAGCGACCCGGCAACCGGCAGTCATACTTTTAATATCATCCAAATGATGAACCCGGCTAATTATTCTGCGGGTTCGGTATTTTCGGCGGCCGCGCATCAAACCATATTGGGGATGCCTGCCCGTACGGTTGGCTATGTGGTGCTCTTCATCGCTTTTGCCATTAAAGTGCCCGTTGTGCCATTACATACCTGGCTACCCGATGCTCACGTAGAGGCACCGACGCCGGTATCAATTATCCTGGCCGGTGTACTGCTTAAAATAGGTGGCTACGGTATCATCAGGATCTGCTTAGGGATTTTCCCGGAGATAGCTACTTCAGGTGCTTTCTGGATCGGTCTTTTAGGCGTTATCTCTATATTATACGGGGCCTGCAATGCGCTGGCCCAACGCGATCTGAAACGGATGATCGCTTATTCGTCGGTATCGCACATGGGTTTTGTGCTGCTGGGCATAGCCTCGCAAACTGCCGAAGGTGTAAGCGGCGCGGTTATGCAAATGGTAAGTCACGGCTTTTTATCAACCATGTTGTTCTTTT